>NC_009959.1 GCF_000018145.1 Dinoroseobacter shibae DFL 12 = DSM 16493 | reverse complement strand
ATCACTCCACGTTCACCGGCACCGGGTCCACAGGGAACAGCGCGCGCCCCGCATCGAGCCAGCCATCCGTGCCCAGCCGGTACCAATAGACCGCCTCATAGCCCAAGGCAGCGATCCGCTGTGCCGCGTTCCAGCTCATCCAGCAATCGGCGATGCAGTAGACCACGATCGGGCGCGCCATGTCGCCGCCCGTGGCCCGGGCGAGGTTATCCACCAGGTAGGTCTGCAACACCGGCTCCAGCCACCCGCGCCCGGTCTCCGGCAGCCAGAGCGCCCCGGGCAGGCTCAGCCGCTGCTGCGAGACCAGCCAGGTGCCGTCCAGCTCGTCGAATCGCGACTGGCTCGCCCCGTAGACATCCAGCACCAGCGCCCCGGCCGCGATCAGCGCCGCCGCCTCTTCGGTGTCGACGAGGCGCGCGGGGGGCGGAATGTCCTCGGGCGTGGGCGCGCGCTGCCGGTCGATTCGGTAGCCCGTCGCCGGGTCGAACAGCTCCGGCCGCTTGGCCATGGCCTCGGCAGAGCTGCCCGCCAGGACCGGACCGGGCAGGCAGAGCAGAAAGATCAGGAGCACGCGCAAGACCATGGCGCAATCTACGCCCGCGCCCGGGGAAAAACCAAGCCTGCGACATCCGAGCATTTTACTCGGGATTGACATGTCCGACCAATTCAGTCAGTTTTTTTTCATCTGAACGGAAAGCGGGACCATGCCCAGCCAGACCATCACGCCCGACAAGGACACCGTGCCCGTCTTCGACGCGCGCGACCTGCTCGGACCGAACCTGCGCGCCTTTCTCCGCCTGGACGATCAGACCTACACGCTCCGGATGACCCGCAACGGCAAACTCATTCTGACGAAATAGGATCGCACCATGGCCAAAACCCCCAGCCCCTGCATCAGTGTCTGCAAGTTCAAGCGCCAGGGACATTGCATCGGGTGTTCGATGACGAAGGCCCAGAAATCCCTGTACAAGGGACTGAAAAAGGAAAGCCATAAACAGGCCTTCGTCGACATGCTGGTGAAGCAGCAGGCGGCCCTGGGCAAGTATCGCCACTGGACCGCCGCCTATATGCGCAAATGCCTCAAGAAGAAGGCCAAGCCGGTGCCGGCCGTGCGCGATGCCGCGAAGGCCGCCTGATCAGCGCAGATGCGCGCGCAGGAACCAGGCAAACTTCTCGTGGGTCTGACCGCGTGCGATGCACAGATCTTCGGTCAGGGTATCGCCATGCTCCGCGGCCAGTTCGCCACAGCCCGCGAGCGTTGCGGCCAGGGTCTCCTGCGCGACCTTCATCGTCTCGATCATGGTCTTGGCGTCGGCATGGCCGTCATGCTCGGTCACTTTCGAGCGCTTCAGCATGCCTGCCAGCGTGCCTTCCGCATGGGCATCGATCGCCTTGATCCGCTCGGCCAGGTCATCCTGCGCCTGGAAGTGATCCTCGTAGATGTCCTGGAACAACTGGTGCAGCGGACCAAAGGCCATGCCCGTGACGTTCCAGTGGAAGTTCTGGGCCATCATGGTGGTGACGGTGGTTTCGGCGACCGATTGGTTCAGGGCATCGGCGATGGCAGCTTGCGCGTCCTGGGACAGCGCGACAGCGGTTTGGGTCATGAAACCCTCCGTTCTTGTGAAACTTGGTGAGTTGGCTTGCTCGGGGCTGGCTAGCCGTAGATCATAGGCTTTCTAGCCGTCCTGACAAGCACCCAGAAGGACGCGCACCGCCACGCGGAAGGGGCGGCACACGCGCCGCGCGATCAGGAAATGAAGACTATCCCAATCGGTTGAGTCGATCCGCTCCAGCATGGTCAGGATCCATGCCTCGTCAAAGGACAGGCTGTCCTCCGCGCCGCGATAGATCACCAGGGGCCGCGCCACCGCCTCGGGCAGGCACTCCACCAGGCTCTCATAGGGATCGGTCCGGCCCCGCTCCGACAGGCAGGTCGCCTCCAGCGACCGGTAGGGCCGCGCCCGCGCCACCCGTGCCGCCTCCCGCAGGGCCGCGAGGCGCGCGCGACCGGTCTCCGACAGGGCGGAAACGGGACGCTCCGGCGCACGGGCGGGGCGGAGTTCGGCGGGGGTCTGGACGGCGTGGAGGGACATTGGCAAGCATTCTTCGAGTCTATTCCCGACAAGATTTATCAGAAATCCCCGCCCATGACAATCCGCTGCGCGCAACTGTCTCGCTCAGCCCTCCCCGGGAAGGGTCAGCCCGGCATTGCGCGCATAAACCTTCGCCACCGCCGCATCGTCCTCGCCACCCAGGCCGGACCCCGCCGCCGCCATGAACTGCTGCAGCGCCGCCGCAGTCAGGGGGGCGGCAAACTTCGCCTCCGCCGCGATATCCAGCACGATGCCCAGGTCCTTGGGCCAGATATTGACCGAGGATCGCGGGGTATAATCCCCCTCCACGATATGGGGCGCGCGATTCTCGAACATCCAGGACGTGCCCGCGCAGCGCGAGATCACCTCCACCGTCTTGGCCGGATCGACCCCCTGCGTCATCCCGAAAGTCACCGCCTCGGCCATCGCCGCGATATGGGTGCCCGCCAGCATCTGGTTGATCGCCTTCATGGCGGAACCCGCGCCCGGCGCATCGCCCAGCTCGAACACCGTCTCCGCCATCGCGTCGAGCGCCGGGGCCGCGGCGGCGAACGCCTCCGCCCCGCCCGAGGCCATGATGCTGAGCCGCCCCTGCGCCGCCTTCGCCGCCCCGCCGGAGATCGGCGCATCCAGGTACTGCACCCCCGCCTCGGCACAGCGCGCGGCCATATCCCGCGCAAAACGCGGCGGCACCGTGGCGCAGGCAATGACCACCCCGCCCTTGCGCAGGGTCGAAATCCAGCCCTCAGCCCCGAAAAGCACCGCCTCCGTCTGGGCCGCGTTCAGCACCGCGATCACCAGGATATCCACCGCCTCGGGCCGCGCCGCCAGCCCGCCCTCGGCCCGGAACCGCGCCATCGGCTCCGGCGCGATATCGGCCCCGTAGACCCGCAGCCCCGCGCGCAGCAGCGATTGCGCCATCCCGTAGCCCATGCTCCCCAACCCGATAATCGCCACATCGCTCATGTCATGCTCCCTTGCTGCGCAGCGCCCGAATGAGCGGCAGGCTCAGCATCCCCGCCGCCGCGATGGTCAGACCCAGCGCGATGGGATGCCCGGTGAAGAACGCCCCGAAATTGCCATCGGTGATGATCAACCCCTGCCGCAGGCTCAGTTCCAGCGTCGGACCCAGCACCATGCCGATCACCAGCGGCGCCATCGGATAGCCCTGCCGCCGCAGCACGAAGCCGACGATCCCCGCCCCCGCCATCACCAGCAAATCGAACGGATTGCCCCGCACGAAGAACACGCCCACCGTGCACAAAAGCGTGATCACGATCAGCATATAGGCCTCCCGCATCCGCAGGAGCGGCGCGGCCAGCTTCGACACCAGCATTCCCAGGGGCAGCAGCATCAGGTTGATGATGAAGAACCCCGCGAAGATCGACGCCATCAGCACCGGATTGTCCTGCATCAGCCGAATGCCCGGCGTCACCCCGTGCAGGGTCAGCGTCGCCAGCATCACCGCCGTGATCGCGTCCCCGGGGATCCCCAGCGCCATGGTCGGCACCAGCGCCCCGCCGGTGACCGCGTTATTGGCCGATTCCGACGCGATCAGCCCGTCCGGCTCCCCCTTGCCGAAATTCGCCCGCGTGGGGGCAGACCGCCGCGCCTCCGCATAGGAGATGAAGGCCGCCGTCGCCGCCCCGGTCCCGGGCAGAATGCCCACCCCGTTGCCAATGGCCACGGATTTGGCCAGCCCGCGCAAACGTCCCTTCCACTCCGCCCAACGCGGCAGGACGATGCCCTTGAAATCCACCAGGACCCCGGTGCTGTCAGGCCCTGAACTGGCGCGGATCAGCACCTCCGACAGGGCAAAGACCCCGATCACCACCGCCAGCAGGTTGAAGCCCGCGATCAACTGGAACTGCCCGAAGGTGAACCGCGCCTCCCCGGTGATAGGATCGCCCCCGACGGTGGACAGGAAAATCCCCAGCATCCCCGCCATCAGGCCCTTCACAAGGCTCCCCTCCGACACCGACACGATGCAGGTCAGGCCCAGAAGGATCAGCGCAAAGGTCTCGATCGGTCCGAAATTCAGCGCGAAGGCCGCCAGTTGCGGGGCCGCGAAGATCAGCACCACGGCCGAGGTCAGACCCCCCACCACCGACGCGATGGTGGCCCAGCCCAGGGCCTTGCCCGCCTCGCCCCGCTGGGCCATCGGGAACCCGTCGAGACAGGTCGCCGCCGATTGCGGCGTGCCCGGCGTGTTGATCAGGATCGCGGAAATCGAGCCGCCATAAACCGACCCGGCATAGATCGCCAGCAAGAGCAGGATCGCGGGCGCCTGATCCATGGTCAGGGTAAAAGGCAGGATCATCGCCACCGCCACGGTCGACCCGATCCCCGGCAGCGCGCCCAGCACGATGCCCAGCATCGTGCCCACGCTGAGCACCAGCAATCCCTGCGGCGACAACAGCAGCGCGAAGGCCTGGGGCAGAAGCTCGATCATCTCAGATCCACCACAGGAAAGGCGACGCCGGCAGCGGCATGGTCAGAACATGGTTGAACAGCACCACCAAGGCCCCGGGCACCCCAACCGCGATCCCGACCAGGGCCACGGGGCTGCGCACTTCCAACAGCCACAGCATCCCCAGCGCCAGCGGGACGGAGGCGAAGAAAAACCCGATCTCCGGCAGGGCGATCACATAGACCAGCACGCCCAACCCGATCGCGGCGACCGTGGCCAGCCGGATGGGCTGCGGCGCGGGCTGCGCCATCACGTCCGCCACCACATTCAGCAGCGCGAGCCCCACCCACATCATCAGAACGATCCGCGGGAAGAACATCGGGCTGAACGCGCCGCCCAACTCGGCGAACTGCAACCCGAAGGTGCTCAGCATCAGTCCCGCCCCCACGAGCAGGAGCGCGACGGACACCAGCGCGCGCTCAGACATGATCCGACCCATCTCGCCCCTCCCCGACCAGAAAGCGCCGCGCCCGAGGACCCCCGGACGCGGCGCAAAGCGGCTCTCTTACAGGCCCGCAGCCTCGATCAGGGCACCATTGGCCTCGTATTGCGCCCGGAAGAACGCCTCGAACTCCTCCGCGCCGCGATAGTCGATCACGGTCGCGGTGTTCGCCGCGAACTCCTGGAAGCCCTCGGAATTCACCGCCGCCTCGCAGGCCGCTTCCAGCTTGGCGACCACCTCGGGCTCCACCCCCGCCGGGGCGAACAACCCGCCCCAGAGATACAGCTCGTTCAGCGGCGGTTCGATCCCGGCCTCGGCGGCCGTGGGCACGTCCGGGTAATTCTCCAGCCGCTCATCATTGAACACCATCAAGGGCCGGAAATCGCCCCGCGTCATCAGGATCTCGGTATCCCCGAAAAACTGGATCGTGCCCGCCTGCATCGCCTGCACCGCGGGGCCCGAGCCCTGGAACGGCAGATGCTTGAGCTTGTCCAGCACGCCCAGACCGGCAAAGCCCGCCACGGTGGTCAGATGGGTCATCGCCCCTGGCCCGGAGGAGCCATAGATCAGCTTGCCCGGCTCCGCCTCGATCGCGGCAACCGCCTCTTCGATGGTGGTGTAGGGGCTGTCGGCGGTGGTAAACAACAAGGTGGGCGAGGCCGCGACCGAACAGATCGGCGTCCAGCTGTCCACGTCATAGGGCACGTCCTTGATCTGCGGCTGAATGGTCGACACCGTGATCGAGAAATAGCCCAACTGGTAACCATCGGGCCGCTGCCCGGCCAGCGCACCCGCCGCCACGGTGCCGGAGCCGCCCGCCATGTTCGACACGAAGGCGTCGCCGCCAATCGCTTCGGCAAAATGCGGCGCGAATCCGCGCAGCAGCAGGTCGGTGCCGCCCCCGGCGTTGAACGGGGCAATCAGGTTGATGGGCCGCTGCGGGAAATCATCGGCCAGGGCCGTCCCCGTCATCGCCACGCTGGCCGCCAACATGGCGGTGACTGTCAAAATCTTCATGTGTTCCTCCCTGAACGTCGCTATTTCTGCAACTGGTAACGTTGTCATGCTTGATGGTAACGTTGTCAATGCTACTGTTCTAGGGCATAGCTGCCCAAGTTCCACGACAAACTTCCGGAGACGCCCGTGCCCGATGGCGACAGCCGCCCGACCCTGAAACACGTCGCGGCCCGCGCGGGTGTCAGCCTGATCTCCGCCTCCCGGGTGATGCGCGGCGCGCCCAACGTGTCCGAAGCCCTCCGGGCCAAGGTCGAAGCCGCCGCCGCAGATCTCGGTTACAGCCGCAACCGCATCGCCGGCTCCCTGCGCAGCCAGGCCAGCGACCTGATCGCGGTGATCGTGCCCTCGATGTCCAACCATGTCTTCCCGCCCATCGTCGACGGGATCGACACGGCCCTGCGTGGCAGCCGCTTTCGCCCCGTGCTCGGCATGACCGGCTATGAAACCTCAATGGAAGAGACGATTCTGCGCGATCTTCTGTCCTGGACCCCGGCGGCGGTGATCCTCTCGGGGCTCGAACACAGCCCCGGCACCCGCGCCCTGCTGCGCCGCCATGACGGCCCGGTGATCGAGCTTCTGGATACCGACGCCCCCCCCATCGACCTCAGCGTAGGCGTAAGCCAGGCCGCCGCGGGCCGGATGATGGCCGCACACCTGATCGACCGGGGCTACAGCCGCATCGGCTTTGTCGGGGCCTGGGGCGGGCGTGACACCCGTGCGACCAAACGCCAGGACGCACTGGCCCGCGCGGTCGCCGCCGCCGGTCTCGCGCCACTGGCGCAGCACATCGCCGACGCGCCCTCTTCGCTCTGCGTGGGGGCGGACGCCCTGCGCGCCCTGCGCCGCGCCCACCCGGAGCTTGACGCCGTGGTGTTCGCCAATGACGACCTGGCCCTCGGCGCGCTCTTTGCCTGTCAATCGGACGGGATCGCCGTGCCGGACACCCTCGCACTCGCCGGGTTCAACGGCCTCGACATGTGCCAGGTCATCACACCGCGCCTGACCACGATCCAGACCCCCCGATTCGAGATCGGGCAGCAGGCCGGTACACTCCTGCGCGACCGCCTTTCCGGCAAGGACACGCCGCCCCCGGCCCCCCTGCCCCTCCACCTCGTGGCGGGCGAGACGACCTGAAGGCTACAAATACGGCTCTAACAAGGGCCGCAGCGCCACATGCGCCCGCAACCGCGCGCCCAGCAGGAACATGCCCCCCATCTTGCGCTGCAGGTACAGCGCATCCATCGGCGGAATGACCCAGAAATCGCGCCCCTCGGCGAATTCCTCCCCCGCCCGCCGCAGGTCCCGCGCCAACCCGGTCCCCGCGAAATCGAACGGCGCCGCCGCGCGCAAGGGCGCCATCGCCATCTCGACCATGTCGAGGATCGGCTCCCGGTGCCGCGCCTCGGTCTCCGGCTCCAGAAACCCGATCTCCTCCATCGCGGCATTCACGGCGCCCCGATCCCCGGCGAACCCCGCCCGCATCAGCCCGCGATATTGCCCGACCAGGTCCGGCCCGAACACCCGCGTCGCTCCAAAATCCAGCAGCACCAGCCGCCCCGTTTCCGGCTGCACCCGGTAATTGGCGAAATTCGGATCCGTCTGCATCAGCCCGAATTCGAACAACTCCCGCAGCATCAGCGAAATCAGGCTCTCCATAAGGCGATCGCGCATCTTCTGCGGTGCATCCCCCTGCCCTTCGATTGCCACGCTCTCGACGAACGACATGCCCAGAACGTCCCGCGTGGTCAGGTCCGCATAAAGCTCCGGCACCACGAACCGGTCATCCCCGGCCAGCAGCCCGCCGAACCGCGACAGCATCTCCGCCTCGCGCCCGTAATCGGCCTCCTCATGCAGTTGCCGCCGCGCCTCCTCCATCAGGGGCGCAAGGTCGATCTCTTTCGGCACCAGCCCCGACAGCCGCAGCAGGCTGCCCACGTTGCGCACATCGCTGTCGATACTCTCGCGCACGCCCGGATACTGCACCTTCAGCGCCACGTCGCGCCCGTCCTTCGTGACCGCCCGGTGCACCTGCCCGATGCTCGCCGCCGCCACGGGCCGCACGTCGAATTTCGCGAACCGACCGCGATACCCGGGCCCGAAATGCCTTTTCAAGACACTGTCCAGCTGCTTGGGCGGCATGAAATGCGCATCCGCCCGCAAGTGCCCCAGGATCTCGGCCAGCTCCGGCGGCAGGAAATCGCCCCCCTCCAGGCTCAGAAGCTGGCCGACCTTCATCGCTGCCCCGCGCATCTGCGCCAGCTGCGCGGTGATCCGCGCGGCATTCCCCGGCGTCAGCAGCAGATCCTCCATCCGCGGCCGCTGCCCGGACAGAAGCTGCCTGCCCCCCTCGAAGGCCATGTTTCCGGCCACGCCCGCGGCCATGCCGCCCAGACGGGCCATGCGCCCGGCGCGCGAATTCGGCACGGCCAGCCCGCGCGGTTCATGGATATATTTCGTCATGGGATGCGAGTTAGCGCGCCCGCCCTGCCCTGCCAGCGCTCAGTCGAGCCGCAGCCCACTGACCCGCGCGGCGATCCGCCCGTCGGTATCGTCGCTGTCGGCCGACACGCCCAGACCCACCAGCACCGGCGCCTCCGCCCCGAAGGCCCGCCGGTAATCCGCGCGCAGATCAACGCTCTCGGAAAACTGCCCGGTCCCGGGCCCGCGCTTGATCACGGTCACCAGCCCCGGATGATAGGGGCTCGGCAGCACCGTGCCCGCGGTCGCATCCCCGCCCCAGACATAGACAAGCGCGCGCGTGCCATCGGCCTGCAACAGCTTGCGCGCCGAATTCACATCCACCGTGGCGGCGGTCTGCGGATCCGTGAACACGAAATAAAGCGCGAGGTTGCGGTCATCGCCCCCCTTGCGCGCCAGGTCCGTGGGCCCGACCCCTTCGGAGACCGCCCATTGCCAGGCCGCCTTGCCCGCATCCCGCGCCCCCTCCGGCACGGCCCGCCACAACAGCGACACGGTGCCATCGGAAATCACGTCGAGCGAGCCACCCTTCTGCACGAAATCGTTTGTGAAGAGCCTGAGAAACCCCTGCTCCCGCCAGGAGCCGTCGAACGGGATCTGCTGGGCAAGACCAGGCGTGGCGGCGGTCAGGGCGAGCGCAATGATCAAAGCACGATATGTCATGGACATGATCTAGCGGCCCCGCCCGCCCCGGGCAAATCACCCCTGCTCACGGCCCCGTCACCCGAACGCGTCCGGCTGCAATTCCTGCCAGAACGCCAGGATCGCCTTTGCGTTCAGGGGCGACATCCAGCCGTGGCGTTCGAAATCCGTGCGGGCCTCGGCGCTGTCGAGCTGGCTCATGAACAGCCGCCGGTCGGCATCGCGCTGGGTCGGACTGCGCCGGGCGATGATTTCCTGCACCCGGCGCAACTGCTCGGCACGACTGCCCGGCTCAGGCGCGGAAACAGGCTCTTCGACAGGGGTTTTGCCCTCTTGCAGCGCCGCAGTCAGGTAGCCCACCGGACTACGCACACCGTCCCGGCCGTCCACATAGGCGATCTTGGCCGCGACTGCTGCCTCCCCATGCTCGGCGATCCATTGCCGTGCCAGCCGGTCGCCCACCCCCAGCGCGCGCAGCCGGGCATAAACCGGCCCCGCCCGCACCGCGCCGCCATCGTCGATATTCAGGATCGACAATTGCGGATTGCGCGCGATCCGAAACCGGATTTCCGCCACCTGCCGCCCCTGCTTGCGGGTCTCGGGCGTCACCAAGATGTCCGATGTGCGGTTCACCTCCGCCACGGCGGGCTTGATGATCTTGGCGTTCAGGTGCTTGAAACTCTTGTAATAATCACTGTCATCGACCCCCATCAGGCGCCGAAACAGTTCCAGCGACCACCACCCCGTGGACCCGGTGCGCACGAACCGAAAGCAGTTTTCATACAGCGCCAGCGCATGGCCCGAGGTGAACCGCCGCTGGATATCAAGGTTGATCAGCGCGAACACCTTGGGATCGTGCAGCTTCTCCGCCAGGGCCGCCGAGTAGCCGTATTCGCACACCCCGTCCTTCAGCTTGGCATAGCTGAGCAGGCTGGAAACCCCCCATTCCTCGCGCCCGGCCGCATCGAGCATGTTCCACTCCGCAACCGTCTCTGCAAGGCCCCTTAGAGCCGTTTTCAGGGTCTCCATATCGTTCGAATTGTACCCAATCATCTGGCACAGGGTCCGCGCGTCGATCGCATGCTGCGACCGGGTCGTCAGCGTGTCATAGGCATTAAGCAGCAGCACATTGGACAGCTTGCGCTGCAACAGGGTCAGCTTGCCCGACACGTGGATCGCGGCCACGTTCTTCTTGACCGACCCGCGCTTGAGCGCACCGGTCAGCCGGGTGCTGGAGGGTCCCTCCGCCATGATATGTCCTGCCTGCTCGATTCGGACGTGTTTTGCCGTCAGTATCCGCGCAAAGGCACCCACGCTCAAGCCCCCTTCGGGTTCCTGTCACCAGCGCCCTGGGGCACCTTCTTGCGGGATGCGGAGGCTGCGAAAGGCACCCGTTTGCGGGATGACCCCCATGGCCGCGCCCACGAAACCGCAATATCTCGGGATCCAAGGGGGTCTGCCCCCCCAAAACCTGCGAATCGGGGCCTCTCGCCCCGTATTCGGGTGCCTTTGGACCCGCAGACAGGCACCCTCCGACCTGTATCCGGGGACCCAAACAAGCCTAACAACTTGATCTAAGACCATATTCCAAGCGCAAAGATTCCAAAACTCCTAAAGAGTCTTAAATCTCGACGACGCTTTATCCTTGTATTTCCAGAAATTTCGCCGCGAACAGGTCAAGCAGATTCACAAAACCCCCGCCATGTGCGATGTTTTCCAAAACATCCGCGAAACTCGCGCACATAACCGAGGACAGCATGCCCCCCACAGGCAAGACCCCCCTACCCCCATACACCAACCTGGACCCCGAAGCCGCGGCGCGCAAGCTGTCGGATCCGATCGACACCGCCCGCTTCGCCAAGGCCGCCGCGTTCGCCGCGAAAGGCCGCGACGACCTGGCCCGGCGCGGCTATGCCCCGGACGGCCAGAAGCGCCTGCGCCGGTTCTCCACATGGGAGGTCTGCCGCTACCTCATCCCCGTCGCCCCCGCCCATTTCCGCCGCGTCCTCAAGGCCCATCCGGACCTGCCCCAGGGCACCGGCGAGGGCGGCTCGAAATGGTTCACCCTCGAAGAGGTGCTGACCCTGCGCGACCATTTCGATGCCGAGGGGGTCGCCACCCGCGAATACCGCCCCTGGCGTCCCGAGGGCCTGCCGGCCAAGGTCATCGCCGTGGCGAATTTCAAGGGCGGGGTCGGCAAGACCTCCACCGCCGCACACCTTGCCATGTCCGCCGCGCTGGATGGTTACAAGGTGCTGGTCGTGGATCTCGACAGCCAGGGCTCCATGACCTCGATCATGGGCGGCAAGGTCGCCGACGAATGGCAGACCGCCTTCCCGCTCATCGCCAAGGACTACGCCCAGGCGGTGCAGGCCGAAAACACCGTGCGCGCCGCCGCGGGCCAGCCGCCCCTGCCCTTCGACGAAACCCTGACCGAGGCCCTGAAGGTTTCGCCGCGCGACGTGATCCAGTCCACCCACTGGCCCAATATCGACCTGATCGGCGCGCAACTGAACCTTTATTGGGCCGAATTCCAGGTCCCGGTCTGGCGGATGCAGCTGCGCTCTTGGCCGCTCTGGGACGGGTTAACAAACGCTCTCGACAGCGCGCGCCTGCTTGACGAATACGACATCGTCCTGCTCGATACTCCGCCCGCGCTCGGGTACCTGACGATCAACGCGCTCGCCGCCGCCGACATCCTTCTGGTCCCCCTGGGCGCCTCGTTTCTCGAATTCGACAGCACGGGCCGCTTCTTCGACATGCTCTACTCGACCTTCGCCAGCATCGAGGACGGCGAGAACGCCGCCCGCCGCCGGGACGGGCTGCCCGAGATGCGGTTCGAATGGGACGCGGTGCGCGCGCTGATCACCCGGTTCGACGCGAACCAGCAGACCGATCTGGCCAACGTGATCCAGGCCTATTTCGGCGACTTCATGACCACCTACCGGCAGGATTACACCGCCATGGTCGGCCAGGCGGGCGAGCAGGTGAACGGCATCTACGAGGCGGATTACCGTGATTTCAACCGCGACACCTATATCCGCGGGCGCGAGACCTTCGACCGGACCTGGGCCGAGGTGAAGGACATCCTGCTCGGGACCTGGTGGCGCGATTTGCAGATGGCCGAGGCGGCACGACAGGAGACATCCCATGGCTAAACGCAGACGACTGGAAACCCCCAGCGCCGAGGATCTGACCAAGATTGCCGACGAAATTCGCGCCGAAACGCCCCTGCGGCCGGCCGCGCCCATCGCCCAGGTGGCCGCCGATGCCGCTTCCCTGGCCTCGACCATGCCGCCCCAGGCCCGCGCCGAAGCCGCCCAGGACAAGGCCGATGCCGAACGGCTGCGCGCGGCCCAGGCGGACGGGCTGCTGCTGGCCGAGGTGCCCACCGCCGAGATCGACGCCGATGCCATGGTGCGCGACCGGATGGTGCTCAATGACGAGGAGCTGACCGAGCTGCGCCTGTCCATCGCCGAGAACGGGCTGCGCCTGCCGATCGAGGTGTTCGAGCTGTCCGAGCCGCGGGACGGGCGGCGCTTCGGCCTTCTGTCGGGCTATCGTCGCCTGATGGCCTATCGCGGGTTGGCGGAGCTCAACCCCAAGGGCCGCTACAGGGCCATCAAGGCCGTGGTCCGCCCGCGCCAGGCCATCGACAAGGCCTATGCGGCCATGGTCGAGGAAAACGAGGTCCGCGCGGCCCTCAGCCATTACGAGCGTGGCCGCATCGCCGTGATCGCCGCGAACCAGGGGGCGTTCACCAATGTCGAGGAAGCGGTCGAGCGGCTGTTCTCCTCGGCCAGCCGGGCCAAGCGGTCCAAGGTGCGCAGCTTCGCCATCGTCTTCGAGGAACTCGGCGACATGCTGGCCTTTCCCGAGGCGCTGACCGAACGCCGGGGCCTGCAACTGGCCACGGCCCTGCGCGCCGGGGCGGAGCGGCGCATCCGCGAGGTGCTGGAGGCCGGCGCCGCCAAGACCCCGGAGGAGGAATGGGCCTTCCTCGACGCGGTGATCTCGGAGATCGAGGAGGGGCCGCGCACGGCCAAGCGGGGCGGGAGGCCCAAGCTGTCGGTTCCGGCGGCGGGCTGGCACGGGCGCGACACGCTGCAGACCTCCACCGGGGTCACCATTCGCCGCGAAACCGATGGGCGCGGGCATATTCTGCGGCTGGAAGGCAAGCGGGTCACGCCGGACGCGATCGAGACCATCATGCTGCAGATCCGGGACCTGCTGGAGGCGGAAGACAAGCTCTGAGCCCGGGGCAGGGGGCGCGAAACACCCCGGCGGGGGACGTTTCGCGCGCGAAACCGTCAGCTTTTTATTAATGAAAACAATGGCCCCTCTTGCGAAACCCCTGCGAAACCCCCATTTGACAGCAATGCTAGCAATCTGCTAGTCTCGCTGCGAAACCCGATCCGGAGATCCCGATGCCGACCCTCACCGTCCGCAATATCGAGCCCGAGCTGCATGATTTCCTGCGCCAGGAGGCCGCCCGCCATGGCCGGTCCATGGAGGCGGAGGTCCGCGCCCTGTTGCGTGCGCGCATGGCCGCCGAGGGGCGCTCCCCGCGGGATGTGGCGGAATCGATCCGGACCCGGTTCGCGGGTCTCGACGGTGGGCTCGACCTGCCGGAGCGGCCCCGCCTGGGCGCGCCGGTCGACCTGGACGCATGATCATCCTCGACACCAACGTGGTGTCCGAACTGATGCGGCCCGCGCCGTCGGAGGCGGTGCTGGCCTGGTTTCGCGACACCCCGCCGGAGCCGCTGGCGCTCACCGCAGTGACCGTGGCCGAGCTGCGCTATGGCATCGCCGCGCTGCCCGAGGGGCGGCGCAAGGCGGGGCTGGCGGCGGCGGTGACCGAGATGCTGACGCGGGATTTCCCGGGCCTGGTGCTGCCCTTCGACCAGGCCGCGGCGGAGGTTTACGGCGCGTTCGCCGCGCGCCATCGCGGGGCAGGGCGGTCGCCGGGGCAGGCGGATGTGATGATCGCGGCCATCGCCGGGGCCCATGGGGCCGGGGTGGCGACCCGGAACCTGCGTGATTTCGAGGGGCTGGATCTGCGCCTGATGGACCCGTTCGCGGCGAAACCCGGCGCGGGGCAGGGATAGTCCAGGGCAGGGCAGGGGGCCGCAACCCGGTGGCGCGCCCGCCGCGCGCCCGCTAGGCTGCGCCGAAACACCGGCGGAGGGGCGGATGATCCGCGAAGTTCTTGACCATTATCGCAGTGCCGTGGCGATGCTCGCGCCCCTGCTGACCATCCATGTCTTCCTGAGGCTGGTGTTCCTGGCGCTGATCCTGCCCCTGATCGGGCTGCTTCTGGCCCTGACCCTGCAATTCTCGGACCAGACGGCGCTGACCGACCAGGATATCGCGCGCTTCCTGCTGACCCCGGCCGGCGCGCTCGGGGCGCTGGTGATCGGGTCGGCCCTGGTGGCGGCGCTGATCCTCGATGTGGCGGTGATGACCGCGACGCTGCGCAGCCGCCGGACCAATGCGCTCGGTGCGTTGCGCGAAGGGATCGGATTCACCCTGTCGAAGGGGCTGGTTCTGGTGCAGGTGGCGGGGGGGCTCCTGTTGCGGGTGCTGCTGTTGTCGCTGCCGTTTCTGGTGGTGGGCGGGGGTCTGTTCCTGACGCAGCTGACCGAGTTCGACATCAACTACTACCTGACGGAGCGGCCGCCGGAGTTCACCCGGACGGTGGTGATGATCGGCGGCGTCCTCGGGCTGCTGGCGCTGCTGGTGCTGGAGCGGCTGACGGGCTGGGCGCTGGTGCTGGATATGGTGCTCTTCGACCGCCAGCCCATCGGCACGGCGTTTCGCGACAGTCGGCGGCTGATGGCGGGGCACAAGCTGGCGCTGCTGCGCGCCGTCGCGCTGTGGCTGGGGCTGCGGCTGGCGGTGGCGGCGGGGATCTCGGCGGGGCTGGCCCTGGGGCTGCAGCTGACCTCGGGGGCGTTCCGGCAGGACCTGACCACTGCGGCGCTGGCGGTGATGGGGGTGATGGTGGTGGCGCTGCTGGCGACCACGGTGCTCAATGCGGTGTCGAACGGGGCCTTGGCGGCCTTGCTGAACGACCTGTTCGAGCGGGCAGGGGGCGGCACCGAGCACTCCCTCGGGCCGCAGGAGGCCGACGAAGGGCCCCTGGGCGGCAAGGTGGTCGCGGGGCTCGCCGTGGCGGGGGTGGTCGCGGTCGGGGTGATCGGCGGGGCGGCGGCCCTGTCGGAGGGTATTCGCGCCGAAACCGAGGTCGCGGTGATCGGCCATCGGGGGGCGGCCGGGGCGCGACCCGAGAACACCATGGCCTCGGTGCTCAAGGCAATCGAGGACGGGGCCGACTGGGTCGAGATCGACGTGCAGGAGACCTCCGACGGTGCCATCGTGGTCGCCCATGACAGCGATTTCATGAAGGCGGCGGGCAACCCGATCAAGGTCTGGGACGCCACGCTGGCGGACCTGGCCGAGGTGGATATCGGCAGCTGGTACGACCCCGCCTATGCCGGGGAGCGCGTGCCGCTGTTGCGCGACGTGCTTCTGGCGGCGAAGGACCGGGCGCGGGTGATCATCGAGCTTAAGTATTACGGGCATGACGTGGACCTGGAAAACCGGGTGATTTCCATTGTTGAAGAGACGGATATGGCCGACCAGATTGCGACCATGTCCCTGAGCTATCCGGCGGTGCAGAAGATGCGCGACCTGCGCCCGGACTGGCGCACGGGGGTGCTGGCGGCCACGGCGCTGGGGGACCTGAGCGGGTTGGAGGGGGATTTCCTGGCCGTGAGCGTGGCCACGGCCTCTCCGGGGCTGGTGGCGCGGGCGGAGGACGCGGGCAAGCAGGTCTATGCCTGGACCGTGAACGACGCCCTGAGCATGTCGCGGATGATCTCCATGGGGGTGCATGGGCTGATCACGGACGAGCCGGCCCTGGCGCGGCAGGTGATCGCGGAGCATGCGGAACTGCCGGCGATCGCGCGGCTGGCGCTCTGGGTCAGCGAGAGCTTCGGCGTGGCGCTGGATCGGCTGACCGGGGTGGAGGTGACCCAGTGAGGGCGCTGATTGCGGCTCTTTTGCTGGCCGGAACGCCCCTGGCCGCGCAGGAGACGGTGCAGCGGCTGCTGGAGCTGCCCGCGCACCGGTCGCTGATGGCGAAGGTGGCCGAGGGGCCGCTGGCGCCCTTCACCACGGACGGGTGCAGCGGGGGGCTGTCGACCTCCTGGGAGGTGGTGGCGGATCTGTTTCCGAACTTCGCCGGGGCGCACGCGGAAACCCCGCCCTGGGAGGCGTGCTGCGTCACCCATGACCGGGCCTATCACGCGGCCGGAGGCGCGCGGGAGGCCGAGGCGAGTTTCGTCGCGCGCCGGGACGCGGACGCGGCGCTGCGGGCTTGCGTGATCGCGGAGGGCGCGGGGCGGCGGGCGGCGCTGGCCGCGCGCTATGACGTGCCGCCGGAGCGGATCGCCCAGGCCTACCGCGCCATCGCGGAGTCGATGTATACCGCCGTGCGGTTCGGCGGCGGGCCGTGCAGCGGGCTGCCCTGGCGCTGGGGCTATGGCTATCCCAACTGTTTGCCTGTTTCTTTGGATTAGAGCCGAAAACAGGCTCTAACTCAGGCGATCGGAGCGTTGATCCATGTCGTCGGGGAACACGCGGCCAATCTCGATGCAGCGGAAGATATGGCTGAAGACCAGCCCGGCGCCCAGGGTTTCGGGGTCGGCGAGGAAATAGCTGTGACCCATGGGCCGGTCGTATCGGGTGTTGATGTCGTCGCAATCCACCTGGAACACGTTGCGGGGGGTCTTGCGGATGTCTTCGGGCCCGGTATGGCCGAGACGGCGGGAGGCGACCTTGTTCTTGAGGTTCGCCGCCTTGGAGGCCCTGAGCGCAAGATCGTCGGAGGCGTAATAGACCACTACGTTGCGCGAGGCATGGGCGATCAGCTCGCCCGAATGTCCCTCGTGCAGGGTTTCGTTGACCACATCGGCGGCCACCATGAAGGTGTTGCGAAAGATCAGCGGCACGCCGGACGCCAGATCATAGCGGTCCCAGGTCGCCAGGGAGGCGCGCAGCACCCGGTTGCCCATGGAATGGGCCAGCAGGTTGATGCGTTTGAGGCAGGGCGTGGCATCCTCGGCGGCGGCATCCTGCGCGCGCCATTCGAGGAAGCGTTCGAGCACCCGGGCGAAGGAATAGCCGCTGAGATCGGCGGATTTCTGGTCGTCCCAGTAATCCTCGACGATGCCGCGGTCGTCGTCGCAGGGCCAGATCAGGGCGATCACCAGCACCTCGCCGGGCTTGGCGGCATCGCAGTATTCCTGCAACTGCCGGGCGCGTTCCAGCACCACGTCCGGCAGGTTCGAGAACCCGTGCACGTAGAGCAGGATCTGCTGGTAATTGGAGGCTTTCACCCGTTCGAGGAAGGTGGCGCTGCCAAGTTCCGTATGGGCGTCGTCCCTGCCGCTTTCGCAGTAATACACCGAGTTGGAGGAGGCGTTGTTGCGCAGATCGAAGGTGAATCTGCGGCCGGCGCGGGTGCGGATGCTCTGTGTCGGGAAACGGTTGGTGATGAACAGCATGAAATCGTCTCTGCATAAGGGGTTGGGTACGGAATGCCCCCCCAGTATAGCAGAGATTTCGGGTCTTGCCTCAGGTGCTGTGTGCGGCCACGTGGTCGCGGATGAGCGCCTTGTAGAGCGCCTGTATCCGGGCGGTGACGGGCCGGGTGCCGTCGCCGATGGGCTTGCCATCGATGCTGGCCACCGGGGTCTGGGCGCCGAAGGTGCCGGTCAGGAACGCCTCGTCCGCGCCGATCGCCTCGTAGAGGGAATAGTTCTTCTCGCGCACGGGGATGCCATTTGCGCGGCACAGGTCGATGACCTTCTGCCGGGTCACGCCGTTCATGCAGTAGTCGCCGGTGGAGGTCCACACCTCGCCCTTGCGGACGATGAAGAAGTTGCAGGCATTGGTGGTGTTCACGAAGCCATGGGGGTCGAGCATCAGCGCCTCGTCCGCCCCGGCCTGCTCGGCCTGCAGGCAGGCGATGACGCAGTTCAGTTTGGAGTGGCTGTTATATTTGGCGTCCTGGCTCATGGGCAGGCCGCGGACCTGGGGGACGGTGGCCAGCCGGATGCCCTTGTCATGGAGCCGGTCCACGGGTTTGGAATGCTCCATCAGGATCACCAGGGTCGGGCCGGAGCGCGACAGGGCCGGGTGCTGGAACGGCCGGACCTTCACCCCGCGGGTGAGCATCAGGCGGCAGTGGACATCGGTGTGCATGTCGTTGGCGCGGCGGGTCGTCTCGAGCGCGTCGAACAGGGCGGCGCGGTCCATGCCGACATCGAGGCTGACGGCCTTGCAGGAGTTGTAGAAGCGGTCCATGTGGTCGTCGAGGAAGGCCCAGACCCCGTCATAGAGCCGCAATCCTTCCCACATCCCGTCGCCCAGCATGAAGCCGGAATCGTAGACCGAGACCATTGCCTCGCTCCGGTGCTTGAGCGCGCCGTTGATGTAGATCCGGATGTCGGCGTTGCGCGGGTCTTCGAGCGCGTCGTGGGTGGTGTGGGTGTCCATGGGGCGCCTCCGTGAAAATCCGGGGTGTCGTGCGGCTTTCCGGGGCGGGTGTCAACCGGCGCTAGAGGAACAGGGTGGCGGTGGTGGGCACGAGGGCGACGATCACGAGCACCAGCAGCATCACCGCGATAAAGGGCAGGGTGGCGGCGAATATACTCTCCACCGAGACATCGGGGTCGTTGAGCGTGTTGTGGACCGTGAAGACGGAGATGCCGAAGGGCGGCGTGAGCAGCCCGATCTCGACCGCCAGCACGGTGACGATGCCGAAATGCATCAGGTCGATGCCCATGCCTTGCGCGATGGGGGCGGCGATGGGGACCATGATCAGCAGGATCGAGGTGCTGTCGAGGATCATGCCCATTAGAAGGATGATCACCGCGTAGAAGAACAGAAAGCCCAGGGGGCCGAAGCCGCTGTCGGTGACGAGGCCGGTGATCGCGTTGGGCAGGCCCGCGATGGCGAGCATGCGGGAATAGAACGAGGCCGCGACCAGCAGAAGCAGGATCGAGACGGAGATCACGCCGGTCTGTTTCATCACCTGCCAGAGCTTGTGGCGGTCGAGGCTGCGGCGCGACAAGGCCACGATCAGGGCCCCGAATGCGCCGATGCCGCCGGCCTCGGTGGGGGTGAAAAACCCTGTGTAGAGACCGCCCAGCACCAGGATGACCAGCAGGACGATGGGCGTCAGCTTGGCGATCATCTCGCGCGCGGGCATGGGGGTCAGGTCGGTGTCGCGCTTGCGCGCCTTCACCGCATCGGGGTCGGCGAGCACGAAGCGGGGGAAGGCGAGGGTCAGCCCGATCAGCATCACCACGAAGCCGCCCGCGAGCATCAGGCCCGGCAGGATGCCCGCGAGGAACATCCCGCCGATGGAGACCTCGGCCAGGATGCCGTAGATGATCAGCAGGAGGCTGGGCGGGATCAGCATGCCAAGCACCGAGGACCCCGCGACCGTGCCCGCCGAGAAGGCCGGGCGGTAGCCGTGGCGGGTCATCTCCGGCACGGCGACGCGGGTGAAGACCGCGGCCGAGGCGATGGAGACCCCGGTGACGGCGGCGAAGATCGTGTTGGCCGCAACGGTGGCCACGCCAAGCCCGCAGATCATCCGGCGCAGCAGTTCCTCGGCGACCTGGAACGTGTCGCGGCCCACGTTGGAGACACTGACCAGCAGCCCCATCAGCACGAAAAGCGGGATGGTGGCAAAGAGGTAGTCGGCGATGCCGGAATAGGCGGTCAGCTCGAGCATGCGGAAGGCCAGGTCGATATTGTCCCGGATCAGCCAGATGCCGACGAAGGCGACGCCGAAGAGGGCGATGGCGATGTGCATGCCCATCAGCACGAGGCCGACCAGCACCCCGATCAGGACGAAACCGAACGCGAGGGTGGTCATGCGGGCGCTCCGATCCGGCGCAGCTCGACCGAGGCGCGGTAGAGGGCGGCGAGCACGGCGATGGTCGCGCCGCCGACGGTGATGGCGCGGAAGGGCCAGGTGACGATGGTCCAGACGCCCTGGACGCCGAAGAACTCAGCCGATTGCCAGCTGCTCAGAAGCTTGGGCCAGGAAGCCCAGAGCACGAGGGCGAAGACGATGGCCGCGGCGAGGCAAAACAGGCTCTCCATAAGGGCAACGGCGCGGGGCGAGAGGCGCTCGATCCGGCGGATCAGGAAGTCGGCGCGGGTCAGGCGGCATTGCAGGATGGCGGCGGGCACCTGCAGGAACACGATGGCGACCACGGTGCGGGCGGCGATCTCGGACACGCCGGTGATCGGCATGTTCAGGAAGTTGCGCCCGACCACATCGGCCACGATCAGCACCATCAGCGCCCCGATGGCCGCCGTGCCCACCGCCGACATGGCCGCCGCGACAGAGCCGAGCACCGCGCCATAGGGCGCGTCGGCGAAGGCGGGCACGAAGCCGGTCTCGCGCAGTTCGGGCGTGTCATCGGAGGGGGCAGGGGGAGGGGGCATGCAGGGCCGTCCTGTGGTCGCGAGAGGCCCCCGCCCGGGCTGGGCGGGGGCAGGTTTCGGGGTGGCTCAGAGGCCCGCGTCCCAATCGCGCGCGGGGGTGGCACCGCGCTCGCGCAGGGCGTCGAAATAGGCCTTCAGCACGGTCTTGCCCGCCTCGCCGGTCTGTTCCAGCCAGGGCTCGATGATGTTGGGCAGGCTCTCGACCCATTTCGCCTTTTCCTCGGCGGGCAGCTCGTGGATGGTCAGACCGGCGGCCTGCATCTCTTCCAGCGCGCGGGCGGCGAGGTCGGCCACGTAGTCGCCATGGGCGATGGAGGTGGCTTGCGCGGCCTCGCGCAGGGCGGTTTGCACCGGCTCCGGCAGGCCGTTGAAGAAGTCCTCGTTGGCCGCGATGCCCCCGAAATACATCGAGCCGATGCCGACGCGGGTCAGCTCGGGCGCGACCTCGTAGACCCGGGTGGGCAGGATGCCGGAGGCGAAGGACAGGGTGCCTTCGGTCACGCCGGTCTGGATGTTGGTGTAATAGGTGGTCAGCGCGCCATCGACCGGGGTCGCGCCGGTTTCGCGCAGCCAGTTGGCCGAGGTGCCCGGCGCGTTCAGCTTGCGGTTCTGCAGGTCTTCCATCGAGGTCACCGGGAAGGTGGCGTAGATGTCGTAGCTGTCGGTGATCAGGGACGACAGGTGGACCATGCCGTTCTCGGACCAGCTGTCGCGCAACTCGGGCAGGGACTGGGACAGGTCATCGAAGATCTCGATGAGCATCCGGTGATCCTCGGTCGCGAAGGGGGTGAAGTAGGTGACGTTCTGGAGCGGCATGTTCGCCCCTTCCCAGACCGTGCCGACCATGCCGATATCGACGATCCCGTCCATCACCGCCTCGCGGGTATCGGTGAACTTGTAGAGGGTTCCGGCGTAGTTCTCGGACCAGTTGACCTGGTAGTCGCCGCCTGCCTCGGACAGGATGCGGTTCACCTCGGGCTGGAAGGTGTTCTTCATGGCGTAGACCCAGATATTCGCCTCCGGGTGCGAGGAGCCGATATTGATCGTGATGGTCTGCTGCGCCATGGCCGCGCTGCCGAGCAGCAGGGCCGTGGTGGTGGTGATCGCTGTGAGTTTCATGGCTTTCCTCCCTAAAAAGCCGGTCCCCGGGCGGGGGACCGCGTTGATCAGCCTTCGATCTTGCCCATGGCGCGCAGGATGCGCTCGGGCGTGAAGGGCATTTCGGTGACCTGCGCCCCGAGCGGGCGCAGGGCGTCGTTGATGGCGTTCATGACGGCGGCGGGGGCCCCGGCGGTGCCGGCCTCGCCCGCGCCCTTGGCGCCAAGTTCGCTTTCGCCGGTGGGGGTTTCCACATGGGCGATCTGCATATCGGGCATCTCGGCGGCCATGGGGACGAGGTAGTCGGCCATGGACCCGTTCAGCAGCTGGCCGTCCGCGTCATAGTGGATTTCCTCGTAGAGCGCGCCGCCGAGGCCCTGGACGATGCCGCCGCGGATCTGTTCATCGACCAGTTGCGGGTTGATCACCCGGCCGCAATCCTCGACGCACCAGTGCTTGAGCAGGGTGACGACGCCGGTCTCCGGGTCGACCTCCAGATAGGAGGCCTGCACGCCGTTGGTGAAGGCGAAGGGATAGTCCATGGTGATGAAATGCCGGGTCTGCACCAGTTCGCGGGGCAGGTCCTTGGGTAGGGTATCGCCGCGGAAATAGACGATGCGGCCCAGTTCGGCGAGCGGCATCCGCTCGGCCCCGGTGGCGGCATCGACCACCTGCCCGTCGCGGATGTCGAGCGTGTCCGGCGCGGCCTGCAGCATGGCCGCGGCCACCTGGAGGATCGAGTCGCGGAGCGCCTTGGCCGCTTGCAGGGCCGCTTCGCCGCCGATGCCCGCGCCGCGCGAGGCCCATGTGCCGCCGCCATAGGGGGTGACCTGGGTGTCGCCGGTGATCACGCGGACCTGGGACGGGGGCACGCCCACGCCTTCGGCCACGACCTGGGACAGCATGGCTTCGGTGCCCTGGCCCTGTTCGGTCACGCCCGAGAGCGCGACGACGGAGCCGTCCGGGTCCATCCGCACGGTGCAGCCGTCCTGGGCCGAGATGCGCGCGCCGCCGATGCCGTACATGAAGGGCGAGGGGTTGGTGAGTTCGATGAAGCTGGCGATGCCGAGGCCGCGCAGCTTGCCGGCCTTGCGGGCTTCGGCCTGGTCGGCGCGCAGGGCGTCGTAGTCCATCATCGCCATCAGCTTGTCCATCGACGCGTGGTGCGACAGCCCCTCGAATTTCATCTTGGCGGGGGAGGTCACCGGGTAGGCGTCGTCGGCATACATGTTGCGGCGGCGGATCTCGACCGGGTCCATGCCCAGTTCGGCCGCGGCCATGTCCACCAGCCCCTCGGTGATCGCCACGGCGATCGGGTGGCCCACGGCGCGGTACTGGCAGGTGGGCGTCTTGTTCTGGAACACCACGGAGGTCCGGGCGCGGTAGTTGGCGAAATCATAAGGCCCGCCGCAGAGGTTCACGACCTGGTTGCCCTCGATGGCCGAGGTGCGGGGATAGACCGAGTAGGGGCCGATGCCGGTCCAGTCATTCACGTCGATGGCGAGGATTTTCCCATCCGCGTCCACGGCGATGCTGGCCTCGATCTCGTGGTCGCGGGCGTGGATGTCGGTGGTGAAGCTTTCGAGCCGGTCGGCGATGAACTTGACCGGGCGGCCCATGACCTTGGCGATGGCGGCGGTGGCGACCTCGTCGGGATAGACATGGACCTTGATGCCGTAGGAGCCGCCCACATCGCCGCAGATCACGCGGACGCGGCTTTCGGGGATGTCGAGATGCTTGGCCAGCACGCTCTGCATCATGTGGGGGGCCTGGGTCGCGTGATAGGCGGTCATCTGGCCCTCGGCGGGGTTCCAGTCGACGAGGATCGAGCGCGGCTCCAGCGTCACGCCGGTGTGGCGGGCGGTGCGGAAGCGGGCGGTGACGACCTTGTGCGCGGCAGCCTTGGCGGCGTCCACGTCGCCTTCTTCGTGCAGGCGGCGGAAGGCGAGGTTGTCGCCGAGATCGGGGTGGATCACCGGGGTGTCCGCGTCGAGCGCGGTCATCGTGTCGGTGACCGCGGGCAGGGGGTCGTAGTCGACCTCGACCAGGGCCGCGCCCTCCTCGGCGGCGGCGCGGGAGGTGGCGACGACGGCGGCGACAGGCTCCCCCACCCAGACGGCGCGGTCGATGGCGATGGGGTGTTCGGGGGGCGATTTCAGGCCCTTCAGATGGGCCAGGACCGCGACCCAGGGGGTGCAGACCTCGGCCAGGTCCGCGCCGGTGAAGACGCGCAGCACGCCCTTGGTGGCCAGTGCCTCGGCCGCGTCGATCCCGGTGATCTGCGCATGGGCGAAGGGGGAGCGGACGAAGGCCACATGGACCATGCGGGGCAGGGTGATGTCGTCGACATACTGCCCGCGGCCCTGGACCAGCTTGGCCGCGTTGGGGCGCGGCACGGTCTTGCCGATATAGGAGTTGGGGCGATCCGGATTGCCGAACTGGATGGTCATGCAGCCCCCTTTCCGGCGCGTGCCTTGGCGACGGTTTCGACCGCGTCCACGATGGCCTCGTAGCCCGTGCAGCGGCAGTAATTGCCCGACAGGTGTTCGCGGATCTCCGCGCGGGAGGGGGTGCCGCCGCGGCGCAGAAGCTCGTCGCAGGCCACCAGCATGCCCGGCGTGCAGAAGCCGCATTGCAGGGCGTTATGGGCGATGAAGGCCGCTTGCAGGTCGGCGATGCGGCCCCGTTCGGTCAGCCCCTCGACGGTCCAGACCTCGGCCCCGTCGGCCTGCGCCGCCAGCATCAGGCAGCCGCGCACGGACGCGCCGTCGACTTCGACCGTGCAGGCGCCGCAGACGCCGTGTTCGCAGGAGGCATGCGCGCCGGTCAGCCCAACGGTCTGGCGCAAGAAGTCGATCAGGTGCTGACCAGCGGGCACGCGGGCCTCCACCGGTTCGCCGTTCACGGTGATCTCGACATCGATCTTGTCGCGGAACATCTCGGTCATGCGGGCACTCCTGTCAGGCGGGCCATGGCGCGGCGCAGCAGCACGCCGGCGAGGTGGCGGCGGTAGGCGGCGCTGGCCTGGGTGTCGGAGGGGGGGTCGATCTCGCCCTGCAGGGCGGTGACGGCCCCGTCGAGATCGCCGGCGTCGAGCCGGGCCATGCAGGCGCGCGCGAGGATCGGTGTGGCGCCGACGGAGAAGAGCGCGACCCGGTGGCCCGCGTCCCGTTTCACCAGGCACAGACCCACGAGGGCGTAGTCGCCGGAGCGGCGCGCGACCTCTTCGATCAGCTGCGCCTCGCCCGGGCGCTGTTTCGGCACGGTGAGGGCGGTCAGGATCTCCCCCTCGGCCAGGGCGGTGGTGAAGACATCCTCGAAGAAGTCCTCGGCGGCAACGGTGCGGGAACCGTCGGGGCCCGCGATCTCCATGCTGGCGCCCAGGGCGAGGGCGCAGGCGGGAAACTCGGCCGCGGGGTCGGCGTGGGACAGGGCCCCGCCGATGGTGCCGCGGTTGCGGATGGCGGCGTGGGCGATGTGGCCCGTGGCCTCGGCCAGCAGCGGAACATGGGTCTTCACAAGGGGATCGGCCCCCACCGCCGCGTGACGGGTCAGCGCGCCGATGCGCAGGGTCTCGCCATCCTCGGCCACGCCCGCAAGCTCGGCAATCCGTGAGATATCCACCAGCATGTCGCCGGTGGACAACCGCATGTTCATCGCCGCGATCAGGCTCTGGCCCCCGGCCAGAACCCGGCCCTGCCCGTCGGCATTCGCCAACAGGTCCAGCGCCTCGCGCAGGTCGTTTGCCCGGGCGTATCCGCCCGCCGATGCCTTCATGGCGTCCTCCCTCTCGAAGTGATCCGGGGCGTTTTCCGCCGCTAAGTGATCACTTGCTCATCCCTGTTGATCATTTGCTCTATAAATCCGAGTCGGATCAAGCTAAAAATGCACAAGGCAGGGCGCGGCGGTGCAGGAGCAGGGCATGAACACGGAAGCGAAGGCAGGTCAGGCGGCGTTCGACAGTGCCGCGACCCGGCAGCGTTTGCCCCCGAAAGAGCGCCGGGAGCAGATCGTGGCGGAGGCGGTGCGGTTCTTTGCCGATGTCGGGCTGGACGGGAACACGCGGGATCTGGCCAAGCGGCTGGGCGTGACGCAATCCCTGCTGTTTCGGTATTTCAGCACCAAGGACGAGCTGCTGGAGGCGGTCTATGGCACGGTCTATCTCGACCGGTTGTCGCCGGACTGGCCCGAGCGGCTCTGCGACCGGGGGGTGCCGCTGCGGGCGCGGCTGATCGCGTTCTATTCGGAATACAGTGCGCTGATCTTCCAGCGGGAGTGGATGCGGATCTTCATGTTCTCGGGGCTGGCGGGCGCGGCGCTCAACCGGCGCTACCTGGAGCATCTGGGCGAGGTGATTCTCGGCCCGCTGCTGGAGGAGACCGCGCGGCTGACCCGGACCGCGCGGCGGCCGATCATGGAGGATGTCTGGGACCTGCACGGCGGGATCGTCTATATCGGGATCCGGCAGCATATCTATTCGATGCCCGCGCCGGACGATCCCGAAGAGGCGATTGCCCGGGCCATCGACAAATATCTCGCGGCCTTCGGGATCGGTCCGCAGGATTGATCCGCGCGGGGGCGGGGACCTGTCGCGAATGGGTTATAACAAGCATTATGTGAAGTATCGTGGGGCTAGGCCGCGCCGGGGCGTCCGGGGGTCGGGTCCAGCACGAGGCCGCGATGCAGGGCCACTTCGGACAGGATCTCGCGCAGTTCGGTCAGCACCCGGGAGCGGGAGGAGACCTGCCGTTGCACCAGGCCGACCCGCCGGGTGATCGCGCCGTCGCGGAACGGGCGGCAGTGGAGCGCGGGCCCGCCGTGCAGGGTGGCGATCCGGGGGACCACGGCGACGCCGAGCCCCGCCTGCACCAGCCCCACCACCGCGGGCATGGTATTGGCCACGGCCACCTCCCGCGGGACGATGGAGAGGCCCGAAAGCTCGGTCTCGATCTGTCGGGCGAGGGGCACGTCGGTCGCGTAGCGGATGAAGGGCAGATCGCGCAGGAGCGACACCTCGCTGCGCCAGGCCTCTTGCGGCGGGGCGATGATGACCAGGGGTTCGTTGAGAACCGGGCTCCAGGACAGGGTGGCGGGCACGCCCACATGCTCGGCCACCAGGGCGGCATCGAGGCGGCCCGCGGCCACGTCCGCCATCAGCCGTTCGGACATGCCCACCGTCATCTCGAAGCCGAGATCCGGGTAGCGGCCGCGCATGCCGCGCAGGGCCTCGGGCACGAGGCGCATGGAAACCGTGCGAATGGCCCCGAGTTTGAGCACCCCCGCCGTGCGCCCGCCCGCGATGGTCATGCGCGCCTCGGTCAGGGTCTGCACCACGCTGCGGGCGGCGCGGACCAGTTCCTCGCCCTGGGCGTTGAGCTGCCGGGGGCGTTTTTTCCGGTCGAAGAGCTGCGCGCCGATCTCGGCCTCAAGGGATTGAATTTGCTGGCTGATCGCGGAGGGCGTCAGGTTCACCACCCCGGCGGCGGCGGCGAAGCTGCCGGTATCGGCCACGGCGACGAGGGTTTGCAATTGGCGAAGATCCATAGCGCTTAGTGAAGCAATGCTTCATCAAAAAGCAATGAGAAAACGCTTTCTAAAGCGATGCTATCGCCATACCTGTGGAACGAGCCTGAACCGGGCCGCGGCCCATCCCTGTTTTCAAAGGAGAGACCCCATGAGCCTTGTCACACGCGCGCTGGCCGGTGCCGGACTTGTTCTTGCCAGTCTGGCCCTGCCCGCCTCTGCCCAGGACTACCCCACAAAGCCGGTGGAATTCATCGTGCCCTGGTCGCCCGGCGGCGGCAGCGACACCTTGATGCGGATCGTCGCCAATAACGTGACGCCGTTTCTCGGGGCCGAGATGCCGATCATCAACATGCCGGGCGTCGGCGGGACCGTTGGGCTGACCGAGGCGTCGCGCCGGGATGCGGATGGCTACACGATCAGCCAGGTCCACGAGGGGCTGTTGACCGCCACGGCGACTGGCCTGACCGAGCTGAAATGGAACGATTTCGATCCCATCGCCCTGCTGACCGCGTCGCCGCAATACCTGGTGGCGGCGGCGGATCAGCCGTTCGACACGATGGAGGGGCTGGTGGAGTATGCGCAGGCCAATCCGGGGACGCTGACCATCGGTGTGACCCTGGGCGGGGTGCCGCATCTGCACGCGGCGATGATCGCGGAGGCGTTCGATCTGGACTGGCGCTATGTGGGCTATGAGGGGACGGGCGAGCGGATCCGGGCCGTGGTCGGCGGGAACCTGGACCTGGCCATCGGGGATATTTCCTCGTCGCTGCAATTTGCCGAGAACGGGGACCTGGTGTTCCTGGCCACCGGATCGACCGAGCGGATGCCGCAGACCCCGGATGTGCCGACCTTCATGGAGTTGGGCAAGGATCTCGACCTGTCGGTGACGCGCGGGATCGTCATGCCCGCCGGCGCGCCGGAAGAGGCGCAGGCGACCCTTGAGAAGGCCCTGATGGAGCTGTCCCAGGATGCCGCCTTCGTGGAGCAGATCAACAATGCCGGTGCCGATGTGGCCTTTCGCGGGCGGGAGGATTACGCCGCGTACCTGACCACGCTGGGCGAGACGGTTGACCGTCTGTCGGAAGTCATCGCGCCCTGATGTCCGGGACGGATCGGCAGCCTACGGCGCAGTCGGGCGAGGTCGCCCGGCTGCTGTCCTACATCGCCCTGCTGGCGGTGTCGGTGGGGCTGTTCATCGAGGCGCGCGCGATCCCGACCTCGCGGTTCGAGGTGCTGGGTGCGGGGGCATTCCCGATGCTGGTCCATGGCTGTCTGAGCCTGCTGCTGATCGGGTCGATCGCAGGCTCGCTGCGCAAGCTGCCCGGGGACGCTTATGGGCGGTTCGTGTCCGATGTGCTGCTCTGGGTACGGACCCGGCGGCTGGTGATCGTGCTGTTCGTCTGCCTCGGGGTTTATGTATTGAGCATGCCGGTGCTGGGCTACCCGGTGGCGACCTTCTTCTTTCTTCTGGTGTTGCAGGTCACGCTGGCGCCGAAGACGCGGCTGGCCTTCGGCATCGCCCTGGCGCTCGCGCTGATCTTTTCCTTCGGGTTGAACTGGCTCTTTGCCGAGGTGTTTAACGTGTTTCTGCCGCGGGGGGGCTGAGCGATGGAGGCGTTCATGCTCGGCGCGGCGGAGGTTCTGTCGCTGACCACGCTGGCGATGATGCTGGCCGGTGCGATTGCGGGGATCATCGCCGCCGCGATCCCCGGCTTCACGGTCACCATGGCGATCGTGCTGACCCTGCCGTTGACCTTCACCATGGACCCGTTGCAGGGGATCTCGGTGATGTTGTCGGTCTATGTGGGCGGGTATACCGGCGGGCTGATCTCGGCGGCGCTGCTGGGCATTCCGGGCACGCCGTCCTCGGTCGCGACCACCTTCGACGCCTTTCCCATGGCTCGCGGCGGGGAGCCGGGGCGCGCCCTGTCCCTGGGCGTCTGGGCGTCGTTTTTCGGCACGGTGATCTCGACCGCGGTGCTGATCGTGGCGGCCCCGCCGCTGGCGGTGTTTGCCGTGCGGCTGGGCCCGTGGGAGTATTTCTCGCTCATCGTGTTTGCCCTGACCATCGTTGCGAGCCTCGTGGGAAATTCCCTGCAAAGGGGTCTGATCGCGGCGCTGATCGGGCTGGCGATCTCGACCATCGGGGCGGATCCGATCATGGGGCGGCCCCGGTTCGACATGGGGTGGGAGCTGCTGCGCGCGGGTCTGCCGTTCCTGGTGGTGCTGATCGGGATCTTCGCGATCTCGCAGCTTGCCTCGGAGGTGGAGGACGCCAAGGCGATCAAGCGCGGCGAGAAGCTGGTGGACGGGGATATCGACTTCAAGACCTGGAGCGTGATGCGCGAGGTGCTGTCGCGTCCGGTGAACCTGGTCCGGTCGTCCATGGTGGGCGTGGCCATCGGCGCGCTGCCGGGGGCGGGCGGGTCGATCGCGAACCTGGTGGCCTATGACCAGGCCAAGCGGGCCTCGAAGACGCCCGAGGCGTTCGGGACCGGCACGCCGGACGGGATCGTCGCCTCGGAATCCGGCAATTCGGCCACCGCGGGGGGCGGGTTGATCCCGCTGATCTCGCTCGGCATTCCCGGCTCGGCGGTCGATGCGATCCTGATGGCGTCGCTGATGGTGCACGGGATCTCGGTCGGCCCGCGCCTGATCATGGACAACGCCGATCTGGTCTACGGGATGTTCATCGCCATGGCGGTGTCCAGCCTGATGATGCTGGTGGTTTGCGTGGTCTCGATGCGCGCCTTCCTGCGGGTGGCGGAAGTGCCGAAATGGGTCGTTGTGCCCGTGGTGCTGGTGTGCTGCGTCGTGGGGTCCTTTGCGCTGAACAACCGGGTGACGGACCTCTACCTGCTCGCCGCGATCGGGCTGGTGGGCTATGCGCTCAAGGCGCTGGATTATCCGCTCGCCCCGCTGGTGCTGGGCGTGATCCTGGGGCCGATTGCCGAGACGAACCTGCGCCGCGCGCTGATGACCGATGCGGACTGGACGCTGTTCCTGACCCGGCCTGTCAGCCTGATCTTCCTCGTGGCGGCGGTCCTGTCCGTGGCCTGGGCGATCCGCGGCATCCTCAAGGCCAGAAACCAAGCAGATCCCGGGAAGGACCCCGCCTGATGTCATTGCGTCACGATGCCCTTTATGCCTCTCGCCGGTCGCCGGTGCTGGCCGATAACGTGGTTTCCACCTCGCACCCGCTGGCCGCGCAGGCGGGCCTGTCCATGCTGGCGCGGGGCGGCAATGCGGTGGATGCGGCCATTGCGGCGGCGGCGGTCCTGACGGTGGTGGAGCCGACGGGCAACGGGCTGGGATCGGACGCGTTCTGCATCTTGTGGGACGGGTCGGAACTGCATGGGCTGAATGCCTCGGGCGCGGCTCCGGCGGGCTGGACGCCGGAGCGGTTCGCCGGGCTGGATGCGATCCCCTTCCGCGGCTGGGAGAGCGTGACCGTGCCGGGGGCTGTCAGCGCCTGGGCGGAGTTGGCGGGCCGGTTCGGGACGCTGGACCTGCCGACCCTGTTGGCCCCGGCAATCGGTTATGCGGAGGACGGGTTCGTCGTCACCCCGGTCATTGGCGAGCTGTGGGCGCGGGGGGCGGAGATGCTGTCGGCGCAGCCGGGCTTTGCCGCGAATTTCATGCCCGGCGGGCGCGCGCCCCGGGCCGGGGAGCGGTATCGCAACCCCGACCATGCGCGCACCCTGCAGACGATTGCCGAGAGCGGGGGCCGTGCCTTCTACGAAGGGGTTTTGGCGGAGCGGATCGCCGCGTTTGCCGCCGAACACGGCGCGGCGCTGAGCGCGGCCGACCTGGCCGCCCATCGCCCGGAGTGGTGCGGCACGATCTCGGGCGGGTTCGACGCGCAGGAGCTGCACGAGATCCCGCCCAACGGCCAGGGGATCGCGGCGATCATGGCGCTGGGGATGCTGGAGCAGACCGGTATCCGCGATCTCGGCCCGGACGACCCGCGGGCCCTGCACCTGCAGATCGAGGCGATCAAGCTCGCCTTCGCGGATCTCTATCGCTACGTGGCCGACGGGCGTTGGATGGCGCAGGTGACCGCCGCGGACCTGATCGACCGGGGCTACCTGGCCGAGCGCGGGCGCCTAATCGACCCCGAAAGGGCGCAGGAGCACGGGCCGGGCGCGCCGAAACATGGCGGCACGGTGTATCTGAGCACGGCGGATGCTTCGGGGATGATGGTGTCCTTCATCCAGTCGAATTACTCCGGCTTCGGCTCCGGCGTGGTGGTTCCGGGCACGGGCATCAGCCTGCAGAACCGGGGTGCGGGCTTCAGCCTGGAGCCGGGGCATCCGAACGAGGTCGGGCCCGGAAAGCGGCCCTTTCACACGATTATTCCCGGCTTCCTGATGCAGGATGGTGCGCCGAGGATGAGCTTCGGTGTCATGGGCGGGCCGATGCAGGCCCAGGGCCATGTGCAGATGGTGCTGCGCACCCGGCTTTGGGGTCAGGACGTGCAGACGGCGGTGGATGCGCCGCGCTGGCGTTTCGTGGCGGGTGCGGAGGTGGCCTGCGAAGAGGCCCTGCCCGCCCCCACCCGCGCCCGGCTGACCGAGATGGGGCACCGGATTTCGGTGGAGCCGCCCGACAGCGCCTTCGGCTTCGGCGGGGCGCAGTTGATCGCACGGCTGGACGGCGGGGGCTATGCCGCGGGCTCGGACCCGCGCAAGGACGGGCAAGCGGTCGGGTTCTGAGCCGGTCGAAAGAGCCCGGGCTAGTTGCGCATCAGGTCAGGCAGCCAGGTCGCGAGGCCCGGCACCGCGATGGCGAAGAGCAAAAAGGCGACGATGCCGAGGAAGAAGGGCATGTTCGCCTTCATCACCCGGATCTGGTCTATATCCGCGATCTTCCCGGCGATGATCAGGGCGATGGCCAAGGGCGGTGTCACCTGCCCGATCACAACGGCGATCACCATCAGCACGCCGAAATGCACCAGGTCGACCTCGTAGAAGATCAGCGTCGGCAGGATGATCGGCATCAGCACCGGGATCAGCGGATCGAGGATCATCCCCGCCAGGATCGCCAGCGCCAGCAGCACCAGCAGCCGGAAATACATGCTGTCGATCACGGTGGCGAAGTCGATGAACTCCACCAGGAATTCCGGGACCCGGGCGTTGGTCAGGGCCGAGCCGAGGGCGAAGGACAGCCCGACGATGATCAGCAGCTCGCCGCTGAGCTGGACCGCGTTGGCCAGCACCCGGTAGAGCCCGCGGAAATCGAGCATCCGGTGGACGACCGTGGCCAGCACAAGGGCGTAGACCACGGCGAAGGCGCCGGCCTCGGACGGGGTGAAGATGCCGACCACGAGCCCGCCGACGATGATCAGGGGCATTCCGAAGGACAGGATCGCGCGGCGCCCGGTGCGGACCACTTCCGACAGGGAGAAGGCGGCATAGGCCTCCCACCGGTTGCGCTTGGCCAGCCAGGCCACGATCAGCATCAGCAGAAAGCCCAGCAAAAGACCCGGAATCAGGCCCGCGAGGAACAGCGCGCCCAGGGACACGCCGGTCATGGCCGAGTAGAGGATCATGGGCGAGCTGGGCGGGATCATCGGGCCGATCCCCGCCGAGGAGGCCGTCAGCGCCGCCGAGAAATCCGCCGGGTAGCCGTTCTTGCGCATCTCGGGGATCACGATGGACCCGGTGCCGGCGAGATCGGCGGTGGACGAGCCGATCATGCCGCCGAAGAACATGCTGGTGACCACGTTGACATGGGCCAGCCCGCCCCGGAGCGAGCCGACCAGCGCGCGGGCGAATTCAAACAGTCGCCCGGAGATCCCCCCGGCATTCATGATCCCGCCCGCCAGCACGAAAAGCGGCAGGGCGATCAGCACGAAGCGGCTGATCCCCGACATCATCGTCTGCGGCAGGGTCAGCATCCAGGCGCCGGACATGAAGTTGCTGAAGAACACGACCGACATGATCGCGACGATCATCGGGATGCGGAAGACCAGCAGGCCGCACAGAAGCACGATGGAAAGGCCGGCGCCGAGCAGGGGGGTCATGGGGTATGTCCGTTCCGGTTGGTCGTCCGGCCGAGGAAGGCGCTGACGAAGGCGGCGGCATACGCCATGGCCACGCCCGCGGCGCCGAACACCAGGGCGGAGGTGGAGACACCCGTGGGCAGCCCGACATAGAGGGTCTTGTCCCCGCCGAAGAGCCGGACGAAGTCGAAGGAGACATAGGCCATGACCGCCAGCACCAGGCAGTTGAAGGCCAGACCGGCGCGCGCCACGACGGGGCGCAGGCGGGCGGGCATCTTTTCATAGAAGAAGTCGATCCGGATCACCGTGCCGCGGCGCACCGACAGGAACACGCCCGACATGGCAAGCCAGGGGATCGTCATCTGCACCAGCTCCTCGGCCCAGGTGAAACTGAAATTCAGCAGGTAGCGCGCCGAGGCGTTGGCAAAGACGACGCCGACGATCAACACCAGCGCCAGCACGCCGATGGCTTCCACCACGCGGTTGATCGCGCGGTCGAGGCGGCCGAGGCCTGCGTCGGGATCGGCAAGCTCCATTCTGCGGGCGGACTGGTCGAGCCTGGCCGCGAGGGCCTCTGCATCCCGGTCGGTGTCTGGTTGCGTCATGGCGTGTCCTTTTGCCAAGGCGGATGCGTTTGAAGGCGGGGCGCGGTCGGGTTCGGGGGGCGCGGTGCGGCCCGCACCCCCCGGGGCGCGGCTTACTGGGACGCGGCTTCGACGAAGCGCGCGGTGAACGCCTCGCCCGCGGTCTTGCCGATCTCGGCGCCGATGGCCTTGGCCACGTCCCGGAAGCTGGCGGCGTCGATCTCGTTGAGTTCGACATCCGGGGACCGCTCGCGGATCACGGCCTCGAGCGAGGCGTCGTTCTCGGCCCCGTAGGCACGGCTCGAGTCCACGGCCACGCGTGCGGCGGCATGGACCGCGTCGCGTTGTTCGTCGGTCAGCCCCTCATAGGTGCGCAGGTTCATCACCAGGGTAATGGGCGTGTAGACGTGGCGCGACAGGGAGATGTATTTCTGGACCTCGTCCCAGGACCATTTCGCGATGTTGCCAAAGGGGTTTTCCTGCCCGTCGATCACGCCCTGCTGCAGGGCCAGGTAGACTTCCCCGATATTCATCTTGATCGGCGAGGCGCCCAGCATCTCGAAGGACATGATCCGCGTGCTGCTGCCGGGGGTGCGGAGTTTCAGCCCCTCCAGGTCCGCCGGGGTCACGACCGGGCGCACGTTGTTGGTGATGTGCCGGAAGCCGATCTCGCCGAAGCCCAGCACCTTCAGCCCCGCGTTTTCCTGGAACGACTGGTCCAGCTCGGCGCCGATCGGACCGTCGAGCACGGCGGCGACCTGGTCGCGGCTGTTAAACAGGAAGGGGATGTCGAAGACGGCGAATTTCGGGTCGAGCTGGACCGCGTCGGAGCCGATCGGGATCACGTCGAGCTGTCCCGTGCGCACCTGTTGCATGTGCACGATCTCGTCGCCCAGGGTGCCGCTGTCGAAATACTCGATGGCGACGGCATCGCCCATCTCGGCCTGCAGGGCGTCGCGGAACGCAGCGAGGATCTGCTGGGTCGAGGCGCCGGGCGTGCTTTCGACCGACATGCGCAGCTCCAGGGTGTCCTGCGCGCTCGCCGTGCCCGCAACGAGCAGTGCGGCCGTTGCAAGACCGAGCGCGGTTCTTCTTGTCAGATGTGTCATGTGTCGTCCTCCCAAAAGTGTGGTGTGTGAACCGGTGCCGGCCTTATGGGGCCGTGTCGCCGGTCCGGTGGTGGTGCCTCATGTCGACGGTGGTGGAATCGCGGCGAGAAAATAGGATTCGTTGCCGACCCCGGTCACGGTGCCGACCACGGTGCCCGCCGCGATATCCACGACCCAGACGAGACTGCTGCGCGCGCCTTCCTTCGCCCCGCCGATGACGCAGGCATAGGGGCCGCAGACGGCGATGCCGCGGGGCCGGGGCGTGGCGCCGCCGGGGGCCTCGGGATAGAGCCGGTGCAGCTCGCAAGCTTTGCCGGCGCAGGCGGCGGCGACATCGAGGATCGAGATCGCGTTGGTGCGGAAGCACGACACGACCAGCCGGCTGCCGTTCTGTGAGAACGCGACGCCGAAGGGGCGGCTGGGCATCTCGTCGGTGGTGCCGCCCACGGGGATGCGGGCAAGCTCGGCATCGGGGCGCCTGGCGGCGGCGCGACCCACATCGATGATCGAGACCGTGCCGCCCTCGGTCGGGCGCGACATGCTCTCGCGGGACGCGACCGCCACCAGCGCCCCATCGGGGCTGAGCGCCATGCCGAAGGGGCCGGTTTCGACGGCGACCCGGTTGATCTCGGCCTCCGCCGACCCGGCGAGGGCGGCCTTGAGGTCGAGGACGGAGACATCGCTGAACCCGCCATTGCCGACGAAGACGACGCCGCCCGCACGCGGCGAGATCACGATGCCGGTGGGGTTGGGGTAGTGGCCGAAGCTCTCATGGGGGCTGTCATGGGGGCTGGGGCTTCGCGCGGGATGGTCGGGGTTCAGGGCCAGTGGCACGCGGGCGGTGACCCGGCGGGTGGCCACGTCGATCACGGTGACTTCGTCACCGCCATCCTCGCTGCCCTCGGCCTCGCCGCAATTCACCAGAAGGGCGCGGCCATCGGGGGTGAGCGCGCAGCCCACGGGGCCGGTGCGGCCGGTGGAGACGAATTCGACCACCGCGCCGAGCGTGTCGTCATGGGCGGGATCGGTGGCCGCGGCGACATCGAGCACCGTGACCAGCCCCGGATGCCCATGCTGGTAGGCGGCGGCCCCTTCGGGCGTCGCATCGCCGGAGTGGCACACGACATAGGCGTGGCGCGCGGCGACATCCACGGCCACCGCCACGGGTTGGCCGCTGGCACGCGCATCGGGTACCCCGTCGCCATCGAGATCGAGGTCCGGCGTGGCGCGCGGGCGCGACAGGATGGCATTCGGGGTGCCGTCGTTTTCGGGCAGAAGCGCCTGTGCGATGTCGACGATCGCCACATTGTCATCCCATCGTCCGCTGACGATCAGGGTGCCCTTCGGGCCGATCATCGCGATGCCCTCGCATCGGCGGGGCGGCTCAGGGGGGCGGGGCGTTGCAGTCTCACGGGCGGTATCGTCCTTCGGGTGTCTTCGGGTGGCTTCAGGCCTGGGGCGCGGGTTGGCGGCAGGCGGCGCTGCGCGCCTGCCCCCGGGTTTCGGGATCGACGCGGTGTTACATCGCGCCGGTGCCGCAGCCCATTTCGGCGGCCCGGTCCACATAGGTGAAGTCGACGAAGCCGCTGGCATCGAGCTGGTCGTCCAGCTCCCCGCCCGCGTACATCAGGTCGGCCAGCGCCTGGTAGCCGGAGACATCCAGCAGTTCGCGCGGCGCGGTGGGGAACATGTTGATCTCCATCGCCACGTCGTAGAAGGCCGAGACCGCGTCCTCGTTGGCGCCGCGCACATTGTCCATGGCGTAGGCGACGAAGTCGTCCTTGTTGGAATTGATCCAGGCGTTCACTTCGAGGTTCGCGCAGGCGATGGCCGTCACCAGGTCCTCGTTGGCGGCCAGGTAGTCGCGCGGGGCGAAGACGGCGCGCGAGGACAGGCCCGGTACCAGGTCGGCCACGTAGCCCAGAAGCTGCGCATTCGCGCCCTGTTCCCGCAGGGCGAGCCAGTTGTCGATGAACACGACCGTCGCCTGCACCTGCCCGGCCATGATCGCGGCGGCCCGCTCGCTGGACCCGCCCACGGGGACGATGGCCACGTCGACCTCGGGCTCGAGCCCGGCCTGGGTCAGCATGTAGCGAAAGAGCATGCCGTTGAAGCCGCCGGGGCCGCTGGTGGCGATGGACTGGCCCCGCAGGTCTTCGAGGGAGTCGATGCCCGGGGTCGAGACCACGGCATAGTGCATGGTGGAGATCGGCGCCGCGAAGGCCACCACGTCGACGCCGCGCGACTGACCCGCGAGGATCTCGTCCGAGCTGCGCGAGGCGATGTCGATCCGGTCCGCGACAATGGCTTCGAGCCCCGAGATATTGGGCAGCTCCACCCGGGTGACATCGGCACCCCATTCGGTGAGCATCTCGATCATCCGCAGGGTGCCGAGGTTCAGGACCTGCGCCTGCGCGGTGCCGATGGTCACCTCGGTGCCGCTCAGGTCGAACTCCTTGGCGGTGGCGCTGCCGGCCAGCAGCGCGGCGAGGCCCGCGCCGGCCAGGAGCGATCCGGTCATCTTGCTAAGGGTCATCTTGGTCTCCTCCAGAAAAGTCAGCTGTTGCTTTGGATCCCGGTTCTTGGATGCGCCGCTGGCTGCCGGGGTGTTTTGGATGGTGCGGCTGGGTCTCAGGTCGGCCCTTTCCAGACCTGAAAGCGTTTTTCGAACGTGTCGAGCGCGGTCACGATGATCGTGCCGAGCACGGCGATGACGGCGACGGCGCAGAGCATCTTGGCCGGCAGAAGCTCGGTGCTGCCCTTGGTGATCACGCCGCCGAGGCCGACGATCTGCAAGAACATCTCGCCGATGATGACGCCCACGATGGCGCGTTCCGCCCCGATCCGCAGGCCCGAGACCACGAAGGGGATCGCGCCGGGGATCAGCACATGGCGGGCCATCTGGAGTCGGGAGGCCTGGAAGGAGTGCGCGACCTCGACCAGGTCGGGGCGCGCGTGGCGGACGCCCTGGGCGGTGTTCACGCTGATCGCGATCATCGACCAGAAGAACACCAGAAACAGCCGGGCCTCGAAACCAATTCCGAACCAAACCACGATCAATGGCACGACCACCACGCGCGGGGTCGAGAAGATCGCATAAAGATAGGGCTGCAGGATATCGCCGAACCGGGGCAAGGCACCCATGGCGATCCCGAAGGGAATGCCGACGATCACCGCGAGGAAATAGCCCAGGAACAGCGCCTGCACGGTGATCTTGGTCGCGTCCAGAAGCTCGCCGCTGCGCATCAGTTCACCGAACTGCCGGGCCACTTCGGAGGGCGGCGCGAAGAGCAGGGGATTGATGCTGCGGCCTACGAGCTCCCAGGCGCCGAAGACGACCACGAGGCTCAGGAGCGGCAGCAGAACGCTGGGGCGGGAGAGGGTTTTCATCATGATCTGCGCCCCCTCATGTCCAATGCAGCCGACGCTCGACCCAGCCGATGGCCGAGACCATGGCGATGCCCAGCAGCGACAGCGGCAGGATGGAGGCGAAGACGTAATCGGTCTGGAACATCGCGCCGTAGGATTTGATCAGCCCGCCGATCCCGCCGAGGCGCAGATAGGTTTCCGCCACGGCCATGCCGACCACGCCGCGCCCGGCCGCCAGTCGCAGACCGGCCAGCAGCACCGGCAAGGCGGCGCGGATGCGGACCTTGAACAGAAGGGCGATTTCCCCCTTCACGCCGAAGGACCGCGCCACGTCGATCAGGTCGCCCGGGGAATCCCGCAGCCCCGAGGCCACGCTGAACAGGATCGGCACCACCGCCGCCAGCACGACCACGATCACCCGGCCCGGAAAGCCGAAGCCGAACCAGACCAGGACCAGCGGCACCAGCGCGATGGTGGGCGTCACGAAGAGCGCGCTGAGATACGGGTTGAGCATCCAGTAGGCGGTCCTGGAGCGCGCGATGAGTGCGCCCAGAACGAAGCCGATCACCGTTGCCACGAAGAGCCCCACGATCAGCAGGAAGATGCTCTGGCTCAGGGCCACGATCAGCTCGCCGCTGAGGATCAGATCCCACAGGGCCGCCAGGATCGCGGTCACCGGCGGCAGGACGAGCGACCTGTCGATGATCTGCGCGGTGATCTCCCAGACGACCAGAAACACCGCCACGCCGATCAGTTGATCGCGCCGGACCTGCTTGCGGGTGCGGGCCTTCACGACATTTCCTCCGCGCGCTGCTCGACCAGGTCGTTGCGCAGCTCGTGCCAGAGATGGCCGCGCACCTTGATGAAACTCGCGTGCCCCCGCACGTCGTAGTCGAAGCGTGGGCGGGGCAGGTCGACATCGATGACCTCGCGCACCCGGCCCGGGCCGCGCGACATCAAGAGTACGCGGTCGGCCAGCAGCACCGCCTCGTCCAGGTCGTGGGTGATGAAGACGACCGTCTTCTGTTCCCGCTGGCAGATGCGCATCAGCTCTTCCTGCATCAGTTCGCGGGTCTGGGCGTCGATGGCGCCAAAGGGTTCATCCATCAGCAGAATATCCGCCCCGGTGGAGAGCGCGCGAGCGAGTCCCACCCGCTGCTGCATCCCGCCCGAGAGCTGGTGCGGATAGGCGTCGACGAACTTGCCCAGCCCCACCTGCTCGATATGTTTCATGGCGATCTCGCGCGCCTCGGCCGGGGCGAAGTTGCGCACCGTGAGCGGGAAGGTGACATTGTCGATCACCGTTTTCCACGGGAACAGGCCGAAGGTCTGGAACACCATGGCGCGGCTGATGTCCGGCTCATGGACCGGTTTGCCCTCGACCACCACATCCCCTTCGTCATGGGAGATGAGCGAGGCGATGATCTTCAAGAGGGTGGTCTTGCCGCAGCCCGACGGCCCGATGATGGTCAGGAACTCGCCCTGCCGAATGGTCAGGTCGATCCCGTCCAGCGCCAGCACTTTCTGGGCGTCGCGATCCTCCGACAGGGTGAAGGTCTTGCGGATCCCGCGCAACTCGATGGCGGGCACGTCCAGCAACGCGTCTTTCATATGTCCTCACTCCCTGTGTGGCCTGCGCTTCGGTGGCGCGGTGCCAATCTGTTTTCCGGCGCGGCCCTCGCGGTCCCCGCCAGGGCGTCAGATGCCCTCGAACAGGCGCGACGACACCGATTGCAGATGCGCGCGCATGGCCTGGAACGCGGCATCCGCGTCATGGGCGGCGAGGGCGGCGCAGATCGCGTCATGCTCGGCAAAGCTGGAATGGTCGCGCGGCGGCCGGGCATTGGACCGCGTGACCGCGCCCCAGGCCACCTCGCGCCGCACCCGGTTCAGGCTGTCGAACAGGGCCAGCAGCAGGGCGTTGTCGGCGGCTTCGGCCACGGCCCGGTGGAACTGGTCATCCTGGCGCTCGTATTCCGACCAGCTTGCCGCGGCGCGCGCCCGCTTGGCCGCCGCGTCGATCCTGGCCACCTGTTCGCGCGAGGCATAGACCGCCGCTTCCCGCGCGATGGCGGGCTCGACGCAGATCCGCGCGCGCATCATGCGGTAGGGGCTGAGCTGGTTGCCGATGCCGGCGAAGGCGTCCTCGGTCACGGCATCGGTCGCGCCGTAGGAGACGAAGGTGCCCTTGCCGACATGGCGCCAGATGACCCCGTCGCGTTCGAGGAAATCGAGCGCCCGGCGCAGGCCGGCGCGGGTGATGCCCATCATTTCGATCAGTTGGCGCTCGGGCGGGATCCTGTCGCCGGGCGCGTAGCCGCCCTCGGCGATGAGGGCCCGCAGGCGTTCCGCACATTCGTCGCGTTCCGGTTGGTCGGTGCGTGTCAGCAAGAAAACGTATCCCCCCAGTCGTCTTCTTGGAACAATCAATAACAGATTGATCGGGGAGAGTCACTATTTTTTAAATTGGTTGCAATTGATCTGAATTATGGCCTCCTGCCCTGCCCGGGACGAGCCGCGGGGCTCGCCGCGGCCGATCCGTCCCCGGGCGGAACCTTCGCCGGGCCGGGGCGTTGGACCGGGTGAAGGCATGCGCATCCGCCATGCCCGCAAAAGTGACCCTCAATCGAAGGAGACGCATCATGGACAGCGACCGCATCGAAGGCAAATGGACCGAACTGAAGGGCAAGCTGCGTGAGCAGTATGGCGATCTGACCGATGACGAGATCGAGGAAGCTCGCGGCAACCGCGAGCAGCTCGAAGGCAAGTTGCAGCAGAAATACGGCAAGACCAAGGACGAGGCCCGCAAGGAAGTGGACCGGATGCTCGACAGTATCTGACCTGCGCCCCGGCTCCTTGGCCGCCGCACCGGACAGGCCCGCCGCGGACCCCCGCGCGCGGGCCTTTTTGCGCGCCGGGGCGCGGGGGTTTCGGAACCATCCCCCGGCCCGCGCGTTGAGCGGGTAACGGAAACTTCAAGGAAGGGAGCAGACCATGTCCGACGTGACACATCATCATATCCCGCAACCCGGTGACGAGAAGGGCGCGGGCAATGGGCGCGACAGAACGGTGCAGGCCGTGCAGGAGGCCGCGGAAACCGCCCGTGACACCCTGCGCGAGACCGGCGAGAGCCTGTCGGCCGCGTCGCGCGATCTGGCCCAGGCCGGTGCGCAGCAGATCGAGACCGCCCATGACACCGGCACCAAGTTCGTGAAGGACAACCCGACCCTCGCCCTCGGGGCCGCTTTGGGTGTCGGTGTTCTTCTGGGGATGGCGCTGCGCACCCGCAGCTAGGCACGACACCTTTCGCGGCCGGGTTCCGCCCCGGTCGCCCGACCAACGCAACGCCGCGCTCGGAGCGCGGCGTTTTCATGTGCCGTTCCGAATTGCGGGTCGAAAACAGGCTCTATTCCGCGGCGTTCCGGCCCTTCATCACCTGCACCGGCAGGGCGTCGCCCTGCAAGGTCAGCGTGCGATAGGGGAAGGGGATCTCGATGCCCGCGGCATCCAGCGCGCCCTTGACCGCGGCCACGACCTGGTCCCGGCTGGCGCGGATATCCACCGGGGCGGAGCCGGTCCACCAGGTGATCTCGAAATCGATGGATGACGCGCCGAAGGCCATGGCAAAGACCTGGATGTCGCGCACATCGTTGCGCACCATGTCCACCTCGCGCACCGCGTCCTCGATCACCTTGCGGGCGGCATCGACGTCTTCGCCATAAGCGACGCCGCAGACGATCCGCGCCCGGCGAAACTCCTGATCCGTACGCACGGTCACCGGGTTGTGGAACAGCATGGCGTTCGGCACGACCACGAGCTGCCCGTCGGTCTGGCGGATATGGGTGTCGCGGATGGTGATCTGTTCCACCTGCCCTTCGGCGCCTTCGCAATCCACGTGATCCCCGATGGTGAAGGGCTCGCGCAGCAGGATGAGGATGCCGGCGAGGAAGTTCTCCAGCGTGTCCTTGAAGGCGAACCCGATCGCGACCGAGCCCAGGCCCAGCGTGGTGAGCGCGCGGCCCGGGGTGATCGACGGAAAGACGATGGTGAGCGCCAGCAACAGCCCGGCCAGCCACAGACCCGTATTGGCCAGCATCCCCAGCACGTCGCGCAGGTTGCGGCGCAGACCGGCCCGGCGGCCGAGGCTCTGGATCAGGCGCCGCACAGCCCAGACCACGAGGGCGGTGACAAGGATTACCGCCAGCGCGAGCGTGAGGCGCGGCAGGGCGGCGATCAGCCCCTCGGCCCAGCCCGAGAGCTGCGCCACCAGATGTGCGGTGATGTTCTGCGGAAAGATCTCTTCAACGGTGTCCATCCGCGCCCAACGCGCGAGCCGCCCAAGGGTTCCCGCGCCCCGGACCCGGGCCGGGAGGGGAACCAACAGGGCCCCGGGGCGTTACTCCGGCATCAACACATACGGGAGTTTTATGTTATGGAATATGGTATCATCGGCCTGATCGTCCTGATCGCGAACATCTATGCCCTGGTCAAAACCTGGACCAGCGCGGCATCGACCGGCGCGAAACTGCTCTGGACGCTTCTGATCCTCGTCCTGCCGGTCATCGGCTTCATCATCTGGTTTTTCGCAGGGCCCCGGGGGGCTGCGGGCCGCACGGCCTGACCCGTTCCCGAGACAAGGCTTTTTGCCTGCAAGTGACCCGCGCGGCGCCATTCCCGGCGCCGCGTTTTTTCATGTCGCGGCGGCGCGGCGCGCAGGCCCTCGGCCCGAATGGGGGGGAACGAAACCGGCTCTGCGGCGTTGCCTTGCCGAGATCATGCACGGGAGAGACCGATGACAGAGACGCAAACCTCCGCCCTGCGCCAGGAGCTGGACAGCGCCGCCGCAGATGCCACCGAAACCGCCCGCCGGGCCGCGCGCGACACGGGCGAGACCGTCAAGGACCGCGCCCGGTCCGAGGTTGAGACCGCCGCCGATGCCGCCAGTGCCGCCGGGGAGAGATTCGATCCCGACAGTCTGCAGGCGGAGGCGGCGCAGCAGATCGCGCGCGGCCTCGATCAGCTGGCGGTGCAGTTGCGCGACACCGACCTGAGCGGCGCGGCGCGCTCCGCCACCCGGTTCGCGCGGGAGAACCCGGCCGTCACCCTGGGCGGTGCGGCGCTGCTCGGCTTTGCGGTGGCGCGGTTCCTCAAGGCGTCCGCCGATCCCGAAACGGCGGCCGCGGACGCCCCGCGCGAGGCCGGTTCCGACCCCTGGACCGGGCATGTGACCGGCCCCGATGCCGAGACGCCCGCCTCGGACCCTTCCCGGGTCCACACCCGGGCCTATGGAGGCGCGCGCCATGGATAATCCCGACCGCCATGATCCCGCGCCACAGGATGCGCCTGCCCTTCTGTCGGAGTTGATGCAGCATCTCCGCGGCCTGGTGGAGGCCGAAATTGCCCTCGCCCGGGCCGAGATCCGCCGCAAGCTGTCCGATGCGGGGACCGGCGTGACTCTGGTGCTCTGCGCCATCCCCCTGGCCCTTGTCGGGCTCGGGCTGATACTGACGGCCCTCGTCGGGGCGCTTCTGGCACTCGGCTGGCCGCTTTGGCTGGCGGCGCTGGTGCCCGGGGCGGTGTGCCTGGTGCTCGCGGCCCTTCTCGCGCTGGTTGGGAAATCCCGCCTCTCGGTCGCGGCGCTCACACCGCAAAAGATCCTGAGCCATGTCCGCAAGGACCTCCAGATGTTGAAGGAGACGACCCATGCCTGACCGCACCGATGCCATCGAACGCGATATCCAGACCCACCGCGGCCTGCTGGCCGAGGCCGTGAGCCAACTGGCCGGAGCCCTGTCGCCCGAACGTGTTTCCGAGGCCGTGGGCCGTGACCTGCAGGCCCGGGGCGGCGTGGTGGCCGAGGCCGCCATGGAGCGCGCGAAGGCCAATCCGCTGGCGCTCCTGCTGGTGGGGGCGGGTGTGGCCGCGATGGTGGCCGGGCCCAGCAAGCCCGCCGCGCGCCCGGTCTATGATGACGGACGCCAGAGCCGCGCATCGGTGGCCGGGGCCCGCGATCCGTTGTCCGGCGAGTTCGACCGCCGGGTCGCCGCCGCGACCGAGGGTCGGCCCCGCCCGGATGCCTCGGCCCTGCGCAAGGCGCTGAATTCCGGTCTTGCCCACCTGCCGGAGCCTGCGCGCCGCCGGGTGGTCGAGGCCCGCAAGGCCGCCATCGCCGCCCAGGAGGAGGTGGAGCGCCGCGGCGCCGCCGCCGCCCGCGAAGCGCGTCGCCTGCACCGCCGCCAGCCCTGGTCCACCGCGGCGCTGGCCTTCGGGCTGGGGGCGCTGGCGGGCACGGCCCTGCCCCGGACCGAGATCGAGGACGATGCCATGGGCGCGCAGCGCGACGCCCTGCTGCAGGAGGCGGAGTTTGCCCTGCGCGACGAGCTGGCCCGGATGTCCGAGACCGGTCAGGCCGCACTCCATGAGGGGCTCGACGCGGTGACGGAGCGGATCTCGCGTCACTGACCGGCCCGACCGCCCGCGCCCCCCGGTGCGGGCGGTTTTGCGTCCGCGCGTCCCTGCGGCGCGCGCTTGCACACCCCCCAGCGGGCGCTAACTTCCCTGCATGATCGAAGACCAGACCAGGGAGAGACCACCCATGCCCGATGGCAGCACCCCCAACTCGCGCCGCAGCGTCGTCGTGTCGGAATTCACCAATTCCGTGCTCGACCCCGAGGCCCCCATGCTCGGCCCGATCGAGAATGGCGGCACGATCATCGCCAACACTGCGCCCGGCTGCTGGGGTCCGATGATCACCCCGCGCCTGCGCGGCGGGCACGAGGTCACCACACCGGTCCATGTCCAGGGCGCCGAGGTGGGCGACGGGGTCGCGATCCGCATCCGCGACATCACCGTCACCTCCCTCGCCACGGCGTCGGGCCATGACAGCTCGCCCGAGGGGTTCTGCCTGGGCGATCCTTACGTCGCCGCGCGCTGCCCGGTCTGCGACACGGTCTGGCCTGAAACCCATGTGGAGGGCATTGGCCAGGACGCGGTGAAATGCGACAGCTGCGGCAATGCGGTCACCCCGTTCGAGATCGTGCATGGCTACACCGTCACCTTCGACGAGACCCGCAGCGTGGGCCTGACCCTGCCGCAGGAGGCCGCGGAGACCCTGGCGCGGGACGCCGACCACTACGCCGCCCTGCCCGATGCGAGCCGCCAGCATTCGATCCTGACCTATGCGCCGTCGGACATGCCCGGCACGTTGGTGCGGATGCGGCCCTTCATGGGTCAACTCGGCACCTGTCCCTCCATGGCCATGCCCGACAGCCACAATGCCGGCGATTTCGGCGCCTTCCTGGTGGGCGCGCCCCATGACTATGCCATCACCGCCGAGCAGCTGGCCGAGCACAAGACCGACGGGCACATGGATATCGACGCCGTGCGCGCGGGTGCGATCATCGTCTGCCCGGTCAAGGTGCCGGGCGCCGGCGTCTATATGGGCGACATGCATGCGGGTCAGGGCGATGGCGAGATCGCCGGTCATACCATGGATGTGTCGGGCAGTGTGACCCTGCAGGTCGAGGTGGTGAAGAACTATCCCATCGACGGCCCCGTGCTGTTCCCGCTGGAAGAGGATCTGCCGCCGCTGGCCAGGCCCTTCACCGAGGCCGAGAAGGCCAAGGGGGACCGGTTGGCTGCGAAATGGGGGGTGAAAGAAATCGAGCCCCTCGCGCCGATTTCGGTCATCGGAACGGCGGCGAACCTGAACGATGCCATCGAAAACGGTCTCGCCCGGGCCGCGACCCTGCTGGACATGACCGTGGCCGAGGTGCGCAACCGCGCCACGATCAACGGCGCGATCGAGATCGGCCGCGCCCCCGGCGTGATCCAGGTGACCTTCCTCGCGCCCCTGTCGAAGCTCGATGCCGTGGGCCTGGGCGAATGCGCGCGGGAGCAATACGGGCTCTGACCGGGTGAAGATGGGGCCGGGGCGTTTGCGCGCCCGGCCCTGACTGCCCGTTGAGGCGGCTCTTTTACAGGGGTTTTCGCCCCGGTTCCTCTTACGCCTCGCGGATGATGCTGTCCTCGGGGACGCCGCGCGCGGTCAGCATCGCGACCACATCCTCCTCCATCGGGGGCGGGCCGCAGACATAGAAGCGTTGGTCCCAGTCGTCGATCTCGGCCTCCAGCATCTCGCCGGTGATTCGCCGGTAGGCGAACCCGGCCCCGTCTTCGGACACGGCATAGACGGTTTTCAGCCCCTTCAGACTGTCCCAGAGCGGGCGGAAAATAATGTCGCGCGGACCGCCATTGGCGAAGATCAGGGTGGCGCCGTCGAGTTGCCCGGCCCGGGCGCGGGCCTTGAGAATGCCCAGAAACGGCGTGATGCCCGCGCCGCCCGCGATGAACACCCCCGGCCCCTTGTCGGAAATGGCCCCCCAGGGGTCGCCGATCAGCGCCCCGTCGCCCGGTGTCGCGGACCACAGCGCGTCGGTGACGCCTTCGCGGTCGGCATAGGTCTTGATGGTGAAGCACAGCACATCGGCCTCGGGGTCGCCGGTGAAGGTGAAGGGCCGCGTCGCGTCGCGCCAGCCGTACCGGTCCAGTGCGAAATCCGTCGCCTGGCCCGGGGTGAACCCGTAGCCCTCGGGCCTGGTGAAGACGTAATGGCGCGTGTCCGGTGTCAGCTCCACGGTTTCCAGAAGCGTGATCTTGTGGGTCATGTCGGTCCTTTCCAATACTCTGCAAAGGAGAACGGCCCGCCGTCCCCGAAGTTCCGAAGATCGTCCAGGGCGCGCGGAACGAAGCCGCCCGTGCGCGCGTTGGTCCTGCGCCCCGGAGCGCGGGTCACCCCGACGCGCGCCCGGCCCAGCGGAGGACCGCCCGATGATCGACCTTCTCCTGAGCCAGCGCGCCGCGCGCGTGATGCTGGCGCTTCTGGCGGCGATCGCATTGGTTGCCGCCTTGCATCTGGCGCAACACATCCTGGCGCCCACGGTGTTCGCGCTGGTGCTGGGGATCGTGATCTCGCCCGTGGCCGACCGGCTGTACGGGCTCGGCGTGCCGCGGCTGGCGGTGGCGGTGCTGCTGCTGGTCGCGACGCTGGCGCTGATCGGGCTGGCGCTGTTGCTGGTGGAGCCGCTGTTTTCCCTGCTGATCGACGAGTTGCCCCGGATCAAGGTGGCGGTGGCGGGCTGGATCGAGACCGCCTCGGGCCTGTTGCGGGGGATCGAGACCATCAGCGCCGAGATCGAGAACAGCGTCGGGGCCCAAGCCGCGCAGCCGCAGACCGCCGTGCCCTCGGTGCGCGATGCGCTCTGGCTGGCGCCGGGGTTCGCGGCACAGGTGTTCATCTTCGTCGGGGTGCTGTTCTTCTTCGTGCTGACCCGGAGCGAGCTTTACGCCGGCACCGGCCCGATGGAGCAGCGGTTTCGCCGCGCGGATCGTGCGGTGGCCCGGTATTTCGCCGCCGTCACCCTGGTCAATATCGGGCTCGGCGTGGTCACGGCGATGGTGCTGACGGCGGCGGGGGTGAACTACGCCGTCCTGTGGGGGCTTGCGGCGGCCTTGTTGAATTTCATTCTCTATCTCGGGCCGATGATGATCATCGCCGGGCTGACCATCGCGGGGCTGGTGCAGTTTTCCGGGGCGCAGGCCTTCCTGCCACCTTTCCTGTTCCTGTTGCTGAACCTGACGGAGGCGAATTTCGTCACACCCCTGGTGGTGGGCAAACGGCTGGCGATGAACCCGCTTCTGATCTTCACGGCGATCGTTTTCGGGCTGTGGCTCTGGGGGCCGGTGGGGGCGATCGTGGCATTGCCGGTGCTGCTCTGGGCCGGGGTGGTGATGCGGCCGAGCCTGGCGATGCGCGGGCCAGGAGCGGCCCCTTACGTGCATGTGGGCTGAGAAAACAGGCTCTGCATATGGGGTTTCGCCAGCCCCGGGCGCGCGCGCCGGGGCTGGCCGGGGTCAGCTGCCCGGCGTGTCGCGCACGAAGGAATTGCCCCGTTGCGCCATCGCGGTGAAGGTCATGGCAGTGACTTTCCAGCCTGCTTCGCTGCGCTCGAACACATGGGTGTAGCTCCCCCAGACCTCCCACAGGGGATCGCCGCCATTTTCCGGCGCGGCGCCCCGGTCCATCCGGTTCCAGGCATAGCCATGGGACTGCATCACCGCGCGGTCGGCGCCGTCAAAACCGATCCGGTGATTGCCGCGCAGGTGGAAGGAGGTCTTCTCGTCGGTCAGGTTCCCGGCCCAGCCCGCGATGAGCGCATCGGCGGGGATCGTGGCCGGGTCGCCACCGATCAGCGAGGTGAAATCGACCATGATCTCATCGGCGAAGAAGCTGCGCGCGACCGGCCAGTCCTTGGCATCCACCGCGGCGTCGATGGCATCCGCGATGCGGATCATTTCGGCCCGGTCGACCAGGGTCTCGGCGGTGACGGGCGTGCCGCCGAGGCTGGCGCTGGCCGATACGGGCGCGGCGAGCGGCAGGGCGAGGGCGGCGGAAAGAAGAAGGGCTTTCATGGCATTTCCTTTCGGCTGAGGGGTGTGGCAGGATCGCGCACGACCGGGCCGAGCGCGCAAGGCAGGGCGATCAGATGTTGCCGTCGGGCGCGGCGGCGAAATGGGCGGCCACGGTGTCGGCGGCGTGGCGCACCGCCTCGGGGGTGTCGTAGAAGTCGAACTGGGTGACCCCGTCGAACATCCGCAGGGTGGCCTGCCCGGCATAGCCGTCGAGGAAGGCCCGCACCCCCTGGGGGATCGCGGCGGCCTCGGAATGGACGATCGCCAGGGGCTGGGTCAGCCGGGCGCCGTTATCGGCCGGATGGTAGGTCAGCCAGCCTTCCCAGCCCGCGTTGTTCCAGCGGTTGTCATAGGCGGGGATCGCGCCGCGATCCGGCTCGAAGTAATACCCGCCGATGGGCATCAGCACGCCTTCGGCGCCCTCGGGTCCGGCGGCGGGGATGATCTCGCCGCCCGCAGCCTCGGCCCGGCGGGAGACGGCGATCAGGCCCGCGACGCCCTCGGGGCCGCCATAGACCGCCTCGACGATCTCGGCGTTCTGCAGCCAGGGGGCGACGAGGCCCAGATGCTGCACCCGGTCATTGCCCGCCGCCGCATCGATCATGTACCCGGCGGAAGCGCAGATCGCCAAGCCGTTGATCCGGGTCGGGTCGATCTCGGGCAGGGTGGCGACGAAGTCGAACGCCGCGCGGATGTCGGCGGTCTTGGCCGCCGGGCTTTCGACGTAGCGCACGGCCCCGGGCAGGTCGCCGGACTTGCCCCAGCCGCGGAAGTCGAAGGTGACGGCGGCAAAGCCGCGCGCGACCATCTCGGCGGCATAGACGCTGGGCATCTGTTCCTCGACCGAGGTCCAGGCGCCGGTGACGACCACCACGGGCAGGGCGCGACCGTCATGGTCCTCGGGCAGATGGAGGGTGCCGGTGAGGGTCGCGCCCGCGTTCTCGAAGCTGATGGTGCGGGTCTCCGCCTGGGCCATCACGGCGGTGGAGGCCAGCAGGGCCGCGGCGGTGGTGAGGGCGAAGGTCTTCATGGTGTCTCTCCTGTGTGCGTCATGGGCGCCAGACCCGATGACAGGAGAGATACCGCGCCCCGTCGCCCCGGGATTGCACCGGGCTGCGCGGTTCTTGAACGAGGCTGCTTTTGCCCGCGCCGCGCGGGACCGGGCGCTCAGGCCGACAGGGCGGCGCGGTGCGCGCGGGGGGTTCGGCCCGTGACCTGCTTGAAGCTGCGCGAGAAATGCGCCTGGTCGGCAAAGCCGCAGGCCAGCGCGATATCGCCCAGGGGGCGCAGGGGATCGGCCATCATCTTCATCGCCTGCTCGATCCGGTAGGCCATGACATACTGCATGGGCGTGGTGCCCAGTGTTTCCTTGAAGACCCGGCTGAAATGGGAGGGCGACATGCCCGCCTCCCGCGACAGATGCTCGACCGTGATCGTGCGGTCGAGATGGGCGCGGATATGGGTGAGCACCCGGTTGTAATGCTGCGCCGTGAAGCGCGCCGAGAGGTCCGCATCCTCGACCCGGCGCTGCCCGTAGCGTTGCAGCAGCTTGACCAGCAGCACCCGGGAGAGTGCCTCGAACATCACGCCGGAGGTCAGGCTGTCATCCTCCAGCGCGTCGCGCAGCATGACCCCGGCGGCGCAGAGATCGGGGTCGGAGAAGAGCGGCAGGTCGCGGAATTGCTGCGGGTCGAGCAGCAGGCCGAGCTCGGACTGGGCGAAGCGGCCGACCATCTCGGGGTCGAGCGTCACCACGATCACGTCCGACGTCGCGAACCAGCGCCAGCCCGACCGCATCCCCGCCGGGGTGACCACGATCTCGTGCTTGTGGAAGGTGAAATCATGCAGCACCCCGTCGCGCCGGTTCTGCACCCGGTGCGGTGCATCCTGCAGGTTCAGAAGCACGTGGTGCTCGGCGAAGACATCTTCGGGCATCTCGTCCGGGGCGGCCTGGAAATAGCGCACGGACATCAGCGCCGCGGCGGAGATATGGGTCTGCGCCTCGCTGTTGAGCAAGGGCAGGGACGGATAGATGTCCTGGTATCGGCGCGGCATGAGACCCTCCTGTTGCCGACAGACATAGCTGCGCCCGGCGCGCCGGAAACCCGCGGGTCCGGCCCGCTACACCCCGCCGTCGCGCGCCCGGGTCCAGCGGTGGAGCCAGACCGGCGCGCCATTTACGCCCAAAGTCACGCGCAGGTCGGCGGCGCGGGCCTCCCCCGGGATCAGCAGGAAGGTCAGGCGGCTGCCGCGTCCCTCGGGCAGGGCAAAGAGGCTGACGCCGGTGATCGCAACCGCCTCCGGCCCCGTGATTTCGGGGGCAAGACCGGTGGCGTCGCCCGCGATGTCGATGACATAGCGCCGGGTGCCCGGGCGGTCGTGTTCGCGGCCACTGCGGCTTTGGGCGATGGCGTGGGGCAGGCCTGTGCCCGGGGCCGCGCGCGTCCAGGTCAGACTGTAGGCGAAGCGGTGCTCGCTGCCTGCGGTCAGGGGGGCCTCGGGGCGCCAGAAGGCCACGATATTGTCCATGAACTCGTCGCTCGTGGGGATCTCCACCAGCATGACCGCGCCGCGGCCCCAGTCGCCTGACGGGCGCACCACCGCCGCGGGGCGGTCGTGGTACCGCGCCTCGGTATCCTCGAAATCGGTGAACCGCCGCCGGCTCTGGAACAGGCCGAAGCTGACCGGCCCGTCATCGAGAAAGGCGGAGGTTTCCAGACGGGCGGGGTTGGCGATGGGACGCCAGAGCGTCTCGCCCGCGCCGTTCTCGATGCGCAGCACGTCGCTGTCATGGACGCGGGGACGGAAATCGTCGCTGACTGCGGCGCGCAGCGGGCCCTTGAGATACATCGAGGTCAGCGGGGCGATGCCGATATCGGCGATCTCGCGGCGCGGCAGCAGGGTCACGGCCACGTCGCAAACCGTGTCTTCACCGGGGCGCAGGACCATGTCGAGATGCCCGGCCAGCGACGGGCTGTCGATCACCGCCTCCAGCCGAACGGTGCCGTCCCTGGCCGGGTGCAGACGCAGATGGGTGAAGCGGGGGAATTCCTCCGGCCCTGCCCCGCCGGTGCCGAGGGCGACCGCGCGGGCCGAGAGGCCGTAGACCATCGCCTGCCCGATGGCGCGGAAATAGCTGGCCCCCTGAACCACCAGCACCTCGTCCAGCACGTCCGGGGTGTTCAGCGGGTGGCGCAGGCGCAGGCCCGAGAACCCCGCGCCGGGGGCGGTGGCGGGGATGGTGTCGAAATACCGGGGCGCGAAGTCGAACAGGTCAGGGGTGAGTGTGACCTCTTGCGGCCCGTCGCCCCGGTCAAGGTCGATTCGCACCGGGTCGGGGAAAAACAGTCCCGGCGGCAGCAAATCGACCGCGAAATCCGGGCCATGGGGCAGCAGGGCGGCCCGGCCCGGGATCGGGCGGATGCCGCGATAGGCGTCATAGCTCAGCCCCGCGAAGGGCGGGGGCAGCGGCGCGGTATCGCGCGCGAAGGGCTGGGCGGCCAAAGCGCGGGCCGCGTCCAGCAGCGTGGGCACGGATTGCGCCGGGGCCAGCCGCGGCAGGGTCGCGAGGCAGGTGGCCCCGGCCAGAAACGTCCGCCTTCGCATCACGCCGCCCGGTCGAGGACCGGCACGATCAGCGGCGCGCAGCAGAGCGGCAGCGCCACGGGGGCGAGCCACAGGGCCGCGCTGCCGGAGGTGGCCACGGCGAGGGTCACGAGGGCCGCGCCCGCCACCGCCTCCACCGTGCCGCACGGCAGGGTGGGCCCGGCCCGGCGCGCGGTCTTCCAGCCGCAATCGCGGCCCAGGCAGACCGCCAGGACAGCCCCCGCCTGGCGCAGCATCACCAGCGGCGCGATCAGGGTGGAGGTCGCAAGCTCGCCCACCCAGGCCCGCAGGATCACCGCCCGGCGCGCCCAGCTGCGACTGCGGCAGAGGCCTTCGACCAGCGCGCAGAGCTTGGGGATCAGCAGCACCAGCGCCGCGACCAGCAGGGGCAGCGCCCCGGCCACGGGCACCAGCCCCAGGGCGATCAGCGCGATCAGGACCAGCCAGACCGGGGCCACGAGGTAGCTCAGGACCCCCATGAGCAGGTGCAGGCGGCTGACCGGGTCCAGCCCGGGCGCAGCCAGCAGGCGCAGGTGTTGCAGGTTGCCCTGGCACCAGCGGCGGTCGCGCGCGTGGAAGGCGGCCAGGGTCTGGGGCGCGTCCTCGGCGCTGCCGGTCATGTCCGGGTCCAGCGCCACGGCCCAGCCCGCGCGGCGGATCCAGGCGGCTTCGATGAAATCATGGCTCAGCAGCGCGCCGCCGAAGGGCGCGCGCCCGGGCAGGACCGGCAGGGCGGCGGCGCTGCGGAAGGCCGCGACGCGCATGATCGCGTTATGGCCCCAGTAATTGCCGCTGTCGCCGGTCCAGGCGGCGAACCCGCGCCCGAAGCCCCGGGACAGAAGGCGCACGCCCGTCCGCTGGTGGCGGCCGAACCGGGTGCGGCCCGGCACCAGTGCGAGGCCTGCCTGCAAAAGGCCCAGAGCGGGGGTCCGGTCCATCCGGTGGATCATGCGGCGGATGCGGTCGGGGCTCATCCGGCTGTCGGCGTCGAGCACCATCATATGCTCGAACCGGTCCCCATGAACCGCCAGCCAGTCGGCGATATTGCCCGGTTTACGCCCGGTATTCTCGGCCCTCCTGCGGTAGGTGACGGTCCCCGCTTCGATCAGCGGGGCGAAGGCGGCCTCCTCCGCGGCGATTGCGGCGGCGCCGGAGGTGTCCGACAGCACGAAGATATGTGCGCCTGCGTCCAGCCCCACCCGGTCGAGGCCCGCGCGCAGGGCGACGAGATGGGCGGCCAGCGGCGCGGGGTCTTCCTTGCACAGGGTCACCAGGAGGGCGGTGCGGCTGGCCGGGCGCCAGCCCGCGGGCACGGGCGGTTCCGGGTCCGGGCGCAGGGCAAGCCCCAGAAGGGCTGTCGCCGCCCCGCCCGCGATCCAGACCGCGCCGAGCATCACCAACGGCAGCGCCAGCAGCGCCCCGGGGGTCCAGTCGGTGACACTGGTGGCAAAGCCCGCCACGATGGCCAGCGTCAGACCCAGGGCCAGCCCAAGGCCAGCGGCGCGCGGGCCGGGCCAGCCGGCATCGACACGCCATGCACGGGAAATCGGTTCGACCAGCGACATGGGTTTGCGGAGCTTTCTGTTCGACGGCGTCACTGCCGTGGATGCACAGCAGCTAAGGCGCGCTTTGGCGGGAACAAGTGGTCCTAGTCAACCGTCCCGCCAAAGGGCGGCCACATGCGCGAAAAGATGCCGTCGCGCTTGGCAATGCCGTGATATGCGGCGGCGCAGACATGCAGGGCGATCAGGGCGGCGATGGCGTAGCTGCCGAGGTAGTGCACGGTCTTGGCCAGTTCGGCCAGCGCGTCGGAGCGCGGCACCAGCGACGGCACGCCGAGCGCATCGAGGGTCTCGATCGGGAAGCCCCCTGCCTTGACCCGGACATAACCCGCTACGGGCATCACGATCAGAAGTGTATAGAGCGCGAGGTGGGACAGGTGCGCGGCGGTCCGCTGCATCCCCGTCACCGAAGGCGGCAGCGGCGCAGGCGGCCGCCACAGGCGATAGGCCAGCCGCGCCAGCACCAGAAGCAGCAGCAGAACGCCCACATTCTTGTGAAAGATGAACAGGCTGTTCTGGAGCGGCCGCGGCAACCCCTCCTGGACCATGACGACGCCCACGGGGATCGTGGCGAGGATCAGAACCGCCATGCCCCAGTGAAACAGCCGGGCCGGGGCGCGATAACGGGTTTCGGCTTGTGACATGACGCCCCTTTCGCTCTACCATGAGCTAGCCTTCGCGCAAATCACTTCAAGCGCGGGGACGCCTGCTTGACTGCGCTCTGCGCGGGTCAATATCTGAGGGATGGGCCTCGCTGATCTTCCTCTTCGCCGACGTTTGCCCCGAGTGCCGGTCCCCGGTACGGGGGGGCCGGAGGATGCCTTTGCGCTGGCGGCCCTGTTGCTGGCGGCCCTGACCGGCCTGGGCGCGGCGCTGTTACCCGGGGCCGGGCCGCTGAGCGTGGGGCTGGCGCTGGCCGCGTTCGGGACCGGGGCGGTGATCGCCGGGCGCGACTTGCGGCGGGCCTATCCGCATGGGCGGCTGGGGCTATGCAACCTGGTGACGCTGGGGCGTCTGGCGCTGACCTCGGCCCTGCTGGTCCCGCTCGTGGCGGGGATCGGCGCGGCCTGGCCGATCTTTGCCGTGGCGGGCGTGGCGCTGGCGCTTGACGGGGTGGATGGCTGGCTCGCCCGGAAACAGGGCCTCGCCTCGGCCTTCGGCGCGCGGTTCGATGTGGAGGTCGACGCGGCCCTCGCCCTGATCCTCGCGGTGAACGCGGCCACCGGGCCCGCGGGGCTCGCGGCGGCGCTGCTGGGCCTGCCGCGCTACCTCTTCGTGCTGGCGGCGCGGGGCCTGCCCTGGATGCGTCGCGACCTGCCGGAGCGGTTCAGCCGCAAGACGGTCTGCGTGCTGCAGATGGGCGTTCTGATCGCGCTGCAGGCGCCGGTCCTGCCCGCGGCCCTGGCCCTGCCCCTGGTGGGCCTCGCCCTCGCCGCCCTGGCCTGGTCCTTTGCGGTCGATCTGCGCTGGCTCTGGCGGAAGCGGGCGGCATGATCCCAAGCCCCCTGCGCCTCGGTCTCGGCGCGCTCGTGCTGCATCTGGTGCTGGTGCAACCGAACCATCCGGCGGCCCTGACCTGGGGGGCGCTGGCGATGTTTCCCCTGGAATTGCCGGTGATCCTCCTGGTGCTCGCCGCCCTGCCCCCCGGGCGGGTCACCGCGTGGCTGCGCGCCGGGCTGACGGCGCTGCTGGTGCTGATCGCGGTGCTGAAGACGGCGGATTTCGCGATGTTCTCGGCCCTGGGGCGGGGGTTCAACCCGATCTCGGACATGGCTTTGGTGGAGGCCGGTTTGCGGCTCTCCACCGGGGCGATCGGCCCGGTTCTGACCGGGCTGGCGGTGGTCGCGGCACTGCTGGCGGTGGCGGGCGTGGCCTTGGCGATCTGGTGGGCGACCGGGGTCTGGGCCGGGCTGCGCCTGCCGCGGCGCGCGGGGCTCGGCCTAGGCGTGGCGGCGGGGCTTGCCGCCGGGGTCGCCGGGGCGGAGATCGGGCAGGCCATGGGCCGCTGGTCCCTGCCGGTCACGCCCCCGGGGGCGGCGTTTACCGCCCGCGTCGGGGTCGAGCGGATGGGCATGGCCCGCGCCACCCTCGCCGACTTGCGCGCCTTCGAGATCGCGGCGGCCACGGACCCGCTGGCCGGGCGCGCGGACCTGCTGGGCGCCATCGACCGGGACGTTCTGGTCGTCTTTGTCGAAAGCTACGGGCGCGCCAGCCTCGACACCCCGCTTTATGCCGAGACCCATCGCGCGACCCTGGCGGCGGCCGAGGCGCGGCTCGGGGCGCTGGGGCTGTCCATGCGATCGGGCCTGCTGACCGCGCCCACGCGGGGCGGGCAGAGCTGGCTGAGCCACGCGACCTTTGCCAACGGGCTGTGGGTGGACAACCAGACGAGCTATGGCGCGGCGCTGGCCAGCGGGCGGCGGACGCTGTTTCACCTCGCCGCCGAGGCCGGGTTTCACACCGCCGCGGTGATGCCGCAGATCACCCTGGACTGGCCCGAGGCCGACCTGATGGGGTTCGAGACCGTGCTGGCGGCGGCGGATCTCGGCTATGCCGGGCAGCCCTTCAACTGGGTGACGATGCCGGACCAGTTCACCTTCGCCGCGATGGACCGCCTGCTGCGCGACCGGGCGGAGACGCGGCCCTATTTCGTGCAGATGGCGCTGGGGTCGTCCCATGCGCCCTGGGTGCCGGTGCCCGAGCTGGTGCCGTGGGAGGCAATCGGCGATGGCACGATCTTCGATCCCATGGCGGCGGCGGGCGATCCGCCGGACGTGGTCTGGCGCGACCGCGACCGGGTGCGGGAGCAGTACCGCCTCGCCCTCGACTACGCCCTGCGGGTGGTGTTCGACTACGCCGCGCGGCACGCGGGCGACCCGCCGCTGATCCTGGTGCTGGGCGATCACCAGGCGGCCGGATTCGTGGCGCTGGACGAGCGGGCCGAGGTGCCGGTGCACCTGATCGGACCGGCGGATCTGGTCGAGGTCGCCGCCGGTTGGGGCTGGTCCCCGGGGCTGATCCCGGGGCCGGAGGCCGCGCCCCTGCGGATGGACGAAATGCGCGACCTGATCCTGCAATCCTTCGCCAGCCAGGCGCCCCCGGAGGGCGAGAGTTGAGCCGCCCCCTGCCCCGCCGGGTCTTGCCGGTCCTGCAGGCAGCGCTGGCGGTCGGGCTGCTGGCGCTGCTCTGGCGGGCGGCGGACGGGCCCGCGGCGCTGGCCAGCCTGAAGGCCGCCGATTGGCGCTGGCTGGCGCTGGGGCTCGCGGCGCTGAGCCTGCAGACGGTGCTCTCGGCCCTGCGCTGGCAGCTGACGGCGCGGCAGTTCGGCATCGCCCTGGGCACCGGGCACGCGATCCGGGAATACTACCTCGCGCAAGTGGTCAACCAGTCCCTGCCCGGCGGCATGATCGGCGATGCAGGCCGCGCGGTGCGGGCGCGGGCGCAGGCGGGCCTGCTGGCCTCGGGGCAGGCGGTGGTGTTCGAGCGGCTGGCGGGCCAGATCGCGATGTTCCTGACGCTGGCGGTGGGGTTTGGGGTGACCTGGGCGCTGCCCGGCGGGCTCGACTGGCCCGCATGGCTGGCCGGGCCGCTGGCCCTGGCGCTGGCCCTGGGCCTCGCCCTGCCCCTGCTGATCCGGGGGGCTGCGCGTCTGCCGGGGGCCACGGGGCGCGCGGCGGCGGGCCTGCGGGCGACGGTCCGCAGGGCGCTGATGTCCGGCGCGGCCCTGCCCGGGCAGATCTGGCTCAGCCTCGGGACGACCCTGTGCAACCTCGCGGCCTTTGCCGTCTGCGCCCGCGCCGTGGGCGTCGATCTCGGCCCCGGGGCGGTCGCGGCCCTGGTGCCGCTGATCCTCGTGACCATGCTCATCCCGCTCAGCATCTCGGGCTGGGGCCTGCGCGAGGGCGCGGCGGCGGCCCTGCTGCCGCTCGCGGGCGCCACGGCCAGCGGCGGGCTGGCGGCGAGCGTGGCCTTCGGGCTGACCTTCGCAGTCGCCAGCTTGCCCGGCATCGCCCTGATCTGGGCCGCGCCGCGCCCGCCCGTGCCTCGATCCGGGCAGCCCTGAGCCAGAACCCACCCATGGACGATAGGACGCGGCGCTTTCCCTTGCCTCCACCGACGGCCCCCCTAGCCTGATAGACAGACGCGAAAGGACATCATCATGCCAAAGACCCTCACACGACGGACCGTCCTCGGCAGCGCCGCCGCCGCCGCGGGCGCGACCGCCCTGGGCGCCTTGCCCCACCGCGCCCGGGCCCAATCGGCGGTGAGCCTGCAACTGAGCTGGCTGCATTCGTCGCAATTCGCGGGCAGCTACATCGCGCTCGACCGCGGCTGGTGGGCCGAGGCCGGGCTGGAGGTCTCGCTGCTGCCGGGCGGGCCGAACGCGCCGGTGGAGCCGCCAGTGGTCGCGGGCACGGCACTGGTGGGCATCTCGGCGGCCGATTACACCGCTGCGGCCGTGGAACAGGGCGCGCCCTTCAAGATCCTCGGCGTGGCGATGCAGAAGAACCCCTTTGTCGTCGCCTCCCTGCCCGCCAACCCGGTGAACGAGCCTGCCGACCTGGTGGGCAAGCGGATCGGCATGGCGCTGGCCAACACGCCCGTGTTGCAGGCGCTCTGCACCCTGAACGGGGTGGACATGGGCGGCATCGACATCGTGCCGACCCAGTACTCCGCCCAGCCCCTGCTGGCGGGCGAGGTGGACTGCCTGCTCTGCTGGGAGACCGATCTGCCCGTCGCCATGGCGATGCAGGGGGTCGAGAGCCTGACCATGCTGATGGCCGATCACGGCTATGCGGTGCATTCCCAGACCTATATCGCCACCGAGGACAGCCTTGCCAATCGCCGGGCGGACCTGGTCGCCCTGATGTCCGGGGAGGCGCGCGGCTGGGACGCCTACCGCGCCGATACCGATGCGGCGGCCGAGCTGACCCTGTCGATGTACCCCGATGCAGGCCTCGACCTGGAGACCCAGAAGCTGCAGGCGGCGCGGCAGGTGCCGCTGATGTTCTCGGAGCTGACCGACGCCAACGGCTTCGGCTGGTGGACCGACGAGACGGTGGCCGCCAATATCGAAACCCTCGCCCTGCTGGGCCGGACGGTGACGCCGGACCTGTGGGACCGCTCGATCCTCGAAGAGGTCCATGGCGCCTGACCACGCCCCCACACCGCCGCCGGAGGTCGCCTGCATCGCGCTCGCCAAGACCTTTCCCGGCGGGACGGAGGCGGTGCGCCCGCTCGACCTGAGCTTTGCGGCGGGGCAGACCACGGCGCTGGTCGGCCCGTCGGGCTGCGGCAAGTCGACGGTGCTGCGCCTGGTGGCGGGGCTGGAAAGCCCCAGCGCGGGCCGGATCGAGATCGCGGGCGCCCCCCCGGCGGAGACCCTGCGCCGCGCGGGCCTGTCGGTGGCGTTCCAGGACCCTTCGCTGCTGCCCTGGCGCAGCGTGCGCGGCAATATCGAGCTGGCCCTGGGTCTGGCGCGGCGGCCCGTGGAGGCGGGCGAGGTCGACCAGCTGATCCGGCTGGTGGGGCTCGACGGCTTCGCCGAGACCCGGCCCGCGGAGCTGTCGGGCGGCATGCGGCAGCGCGCGGCGATTGCCCGGGCGCTGGCCACGCGGCCGGGGCTGCTGCTGCTCGACGAGCCGTTCGGGGCGGTGGATGAGCTGACCCGCCGCCAACTGGCCCAGGACCTGCCCCGGATCTGGGAGGCGCGGGGCACCACGACCCTGCTGGTGACCCATTCCGTGACCGAGGCCGTGGCCCTGTCGGACCGGGTGATCGTGCTCTCGCCCCGCCCGGCGGAGGTCGTGGCCGACATCGCCATCGACCTGCCCCGCCCGCGCCCCGAGGGCGTGGCGCAGACCGACGCGGCCATGGCCCTGATCGAGCAGGTCTTCGCCGCCCTGTCGGAGGGCATGGCCCGGCGGCAAAGACCGCTCGCCGCCCAATGAGTGCGGTGGCAACGGCCCCCCGGGCGCGGGCCGGGCGGGGGCAAAACCGGGGGACGTGGATCGGGCTGATCCTCATCCTCGCGCTCTGGGAGCTGTCCGGGCGGCTTCTGGTCGATTCCTTCGTGCTCGCCAGCCCGAGCGAGACCCTGCGCTACCTGGTCGAGGACTGGCGGCTGATGTCCCGCGCGCTCGGTGTGACCCTGTCGAACGCGGCGGCGGGCTTCGTGATCGGCAACCTGGCGGCGGTGCTGCTGGCCGGTATCGCGATCCTCTGGCCGCGCAGCGAACGGGTGGTGACGGGTCTGGCCCTGCTGGTCTTCTGCCTGCCGCTGGTGGCGACGGGGCCGATCCTGCGGGTGTTCTTCGGCCCCGGCTCCGGTCCGCAGATCGTTCTGGCGGCTCTTGCGGTCTATTACACCACGCTGATCCCCCTGCTGGTGGGGCTGCGCGCCGCACCCGACAGCTGGTTCGACCTGGTGCGCAGTTACGGGCGCGGGCGGATGGCCGCCCTGGTGCATGTGCGGCTGATGGCGGCCCTGCCCTACCTTTTTGCCGGGTTGCAGATCGCCGCCCCCGCCGCGTTCCTCGGCGCCATGGTCGGCGAGTTCACCGGAGCCGAGCGCGGCATGGGCGTGCTGACCGTGCGCGCGATCCGGGCGCTGGATGTGGAGATGACCTGGGGGCTGGCCACGGTGGCCACGGCGGTGGCGATCCTCGCCTATCTCGCGATCGGGGCCGTGGCACGCCGGGTGTTGCTGGAGGCGCCGCCGGTGATCCTCGCCGCCCCCGCCGCAAGCGGGCGCAGCCGCCCGGCGCTGGATGCCGGGCTGGTCGTCGCGCTCGCCCTGGCGGGCTGGGCCGGGGCGATCTGGCTCTTCGGGCTGAACCCGTTTTTCGCCAAGGGGCCGCTGGACGTGGCCGAGGCCCTGATATGGGCCGCCGACGCGCCGCAGACGCGCGCCACCATCGGCGCCGCCCTGGCCGAGACGGCGGTCTTCCTGCTGCCCGGCTACCTCGCCGGGCTGGCCGCGGGGGCGGGGCTTGCCATCCTGCTGGTGCTGGTCCCCGCGATCGCGGGGACCGCGATGCCCCTGGCCATTGCCCTGCGCTCGGTCCCGATCGTGACCACCGCGCCGCTCATCGTGCTGCTCCTGGGGCGCGGGGCAGTGGGGACCATCACGCTGGTGGCGGTCATGGTATTCTTTCCCAGCTTCGTCGCCTGCCTGCACGGGTTGCGGCAAGCCCCGGGCCAGGTGATGGACGTGTTCGACAGCTATGCCGCCGGGCCGGTCGCGCGGCTGATGCGGGTGCGCATCCCGGCGATGCTGCCAGCGTTCTTCGCCGCGGCGCGCATGGCGGTGCCGGCCTCGGTCCTCGCCGTGACGGTGGTGGAATGGCTGGCCACCGGCGCGGGCATCGGCAGCCTCATGGCGCTGTCGGCCTCCCTGTCGGATTACGACATGCTGTGGTCCTCGGTCGTGCTGGTCTCGGCCCTCTCGGCGCTCGGCTACGCCGCCGTGGGCGTGGTGGAGCGGCGCGTCCTCGCCACCTACGCGCCGGAGCAGCTGGCATGAGCCTGCGCCGGGCCGCTTTCGCCATTCCCGGCGATCTGAGCACGCCGACGGGCGGCTATATCTACGAGCGTCGCCTGCTCGAAGGGCTGTGGGCGCAGGGGCGGGATGTCACCCATATCCGGCTCGGCACCTCCTTCCCCGACCCGACCGACGCCGACATGGCCGACGCCATCGCTCAGCTTGCGGCGCTGGAGCCGGACCGGGCGGTGATCCTCGACGGGTTCATCTCGGCCACGCTCGACACAAGGGCACTGGCCGCGCTGCCCCTGCCCACGGTGGCGGTGGTGCATCACCCGCTGGCACTGGAGAGCGGGCTGGATGCCGAACGGCGCGACCGGCTCTACCGGGTCGAGCGGGACAACCTTGTGCATATCGACCATGTCGTGGTGCCCAGCCCCAACACCGCGCGCACCCTGACCGCCTCCTACGGTGTCGCGGCGGACCGGATCACCATCGCCCGCCCGGGCACCGACCGCCCCACCCGGCCCCGCGCGCCCGCGACCCCGCCGCTGATCCTGTCCGTGGGGATCCAGCACCCGCGCAAGGGCCACGATACCCTGCTGCGCGCGCTGGCGCGGCTGACCCACCTGGACTGGACCGCCGTGATCGCCGGGAAGGCCTATGACCCGGCCCATGCCGCCCTGCTCGACCGGCTGCTGGACGAGACGGGCCTGCGCGACCGGGTGCGGATCGCGGGCTACGTGGCGGACGCGGCGCTGGCCGAGCTCTACGCCACGGCGACGGTCTTCGCCCTCGCAACCCGTTACGAAGGCTATGGTCTCGTCTTCGACGAGGCCCTGGCCCATGGCCTGCCCATCGTCAGCTGCGCGACGGGGGCCGTGCCCGAAACCGTGCCTGCCGAGGCCGGGCAACTGGTGCCGCCGGACGATGCGGCGGCCTTTGCCACGGCGCTCGCCGCGCTGCTGACCGACGACGCCCTGCGCGCGCGAACCGCCGCCGCCGCCGCCCGCGCGGGCACCCGCCTGCCCGGCTGGGACGACACCGCCGCGACGGTGGGCGCGGTGCTCGAAACCCTGTAGCCCAGCCGCCCTACCAGATCCGCGCGATCCCGACCCCGGCGTAAAGCTGCCCGCGGCTGTCCACCACCGGGCTGGCGGCCGCATCGTCCAGCAGCCAGCCATAGATAAGCCCCCCGCCGATGGCCCAGCTGCGACTGACGGGCTGGACGTAGATGGCGAAAACCCGCGCGTCGCGCGCGCCGCCCCCGGCCGAGAACACCTCCAGCCCGCTGGCCGCCGCCCCTTGGGCATCCACCGAGAAATAGCTGTCCATGTAATCGCCCGAGCCATAGCTGACCGCGGCCCCCATCCCGAGCGCACCGAACGCGCCCAGGGGCGTCCAGGCCCTTGCATAGGCCGAAGCGACGAAGCCGCCATGGGCGCCGGTGACATCCTGGACCACGCTCAGCCCGACGGCCCGACGCTGGCGGATATCCGCGCCCACCACCTCGTAGGCGACGAACCCCCCCAGATCGAGGGACATGTCGATATCCGGCAGGGCCGCGACTTCGTCATCCTTGACGTCGCCCCGCCCGAAGCGCAGCACCCCGGCGGGCCCGGCGCTCCAGTTCGGATGATCCAGCAGGTCGATATTGAGGTAATTGCCCGTCACCGTGACGCGCCTTGTCTCGCCCAGGGCGAAGGTGCCCGCGGGCACCGGCAGCCAGACCGACTCGTCCGCGCCGATATATTGCGGCCCCGCCCCGAAGGCGAGCAGCCCGACCCCCCGGACCCCGGGTAGCTCGATCGGGGTCTCGGCCATGGCCGTCCCGGCGGCACCCACCAGGGCAAGCGCCGCCAGAGCCCCCTGGATCAGGGCGCCGGGCCTTGGAAATCTACGCATCTGCCTGTCCTCGTTGCTCGGGCGAAACCATGCAAGCCCAGACGAAGAGACACAAGAGCCCCCGCGCCGCCGGACAAAACTGTCAACTTCAGTTTACATTTTTGTTGAAATCCGAATTGTACATGTTAATTTGAGTGTCGCCTCCCTCGTGCACCAGACCGCGCTTGGGGGGCGTTTCTCACCTGCCTTGGGAGGCCGCGACATGACCCTTGACCCCATGCCCCGTGCCATCGTCACCGGCGCCTCCTCCGGGGTGGGCCTGCACGCGACGAAATCCCTGATCGACCGGGGCTGGCATGTGACCATGGCCTGCCGGGACCTGGCCAAGGCCGAGGCGGCGGCGCGGTCGCTCGATCTGGACCCGGGCCGCTACGCGCTGGCCCATCTGGACCTCGGATCGCTGGCCAGCGTGCGCGCCTTCCACGCCAACATCGCCCGCGACCATGACAGCCTCGATGCGCTGGTGTGCAACGCCGCGGTCTATAAGCCCCGGCTGACCCAGCCCGGCCGCTCCCCCGACGGGTTCGAGATCAGCGTCGCGACCAACTATTTCGGGCATTTCCTGCTCGCCAACCTGATGCTGCCGCTGCTGGAGGGCGCCCCGTCCCCGCGGCTGATCACCCTGGGCACCGTGACCGCCAATTCCGAGGAATTCGGCGGCAAGGTCCCGATCCCCGCCCCGGCGGACCTGGGCGATTTTGCCGGGCTGAAGGCCGGCTTCCGCGCCCCGGTGGCGATGATCGACGGCAAGCCGTTCAAGGCGGGCAAGGCCTACAAGGACAGCAAGCTCTGCACCATGATGATGAGCCGGGAGCTGCACACCCGCCACCACGCGCGGACCGGGATCGTCTTCGCCACGCTCTATCCCGGCTGCGTCGCGGACACGCCGCTGTTCCGCGACACGCCCAAGGCGTTCCAGACGATCTTCCCCTGGTTCCAGAAAAACGTCACCAAGGGCTATGTCAGCCAGGCCCTGTCCGGCGAACGGGTCGCCATGGTCGTGGCCGACCCGGAGTTCGCGCAGTCCGGCGTGCATTGGAGCTGGGGCAACCGCCAGCGCGAAGGCCGCAGCGCCTTTGCCCAGGGCCTGTCCACCAAGGCCACGGATGCCGCCCGCTCCGCAGAGCTGTGGGAGCTGACCGCAGCCCTCACCGGGCTGACCACCCCCGCCGAGCCGGTCGCCGCCTGACCGGGCCCCTGCCCCGCCTGAGCGCGGGCGGGACACGGGCGGTCGGTCCCGGGCTCAGGGCGCTTCGACCAGGATCTTGATCTGGGATTTCTCGGCCACCAGCGCCTCGAACCCGTCGCGCACGATATCGTCCAGCCCGATCCGGCGCGTCACCAGCCGTTCGGCCTGGAAATAGCCTTGCTGCATCAGGTCCATCACCGCCGGATAGACGTTGCGATAGGCAATCGTCCCCTTGATGTTCCGCTCCTTCAGAACCACGGTGTTGGGCTGGAAACTGGCCTCGGTTTCCCAGATCGACACCACCAGCGTCTCGCCCTCGTAGCGGGTCGCGTCGATGGCTTGCGCCAGCACCGCGGGCACGCCGGTCACCTCGAAGGCAACCTCGACGCCCCCCGGGCATGCGGCTTGGACGGCGGCGACGGCATCCTCCGCCCCGGGATCGACCGCCGTGGTCGCGCCCAACTCCATGGCCTTGGCGCGGCGGGTCTCGGACGGCTCGACCACCACGATCTTGGAGGCCCCCGCGATCCGGAGCGATTCGACCACCAGCAGCCCGATGGGACCGGCCCCGAACACCGCCGCCCTGTCCCCGGCCTTGAACGCGCTGACCCGTACCGCGTGCAGGGCGACCGCCGCCGGCTCGACCAGCGCGCCCTGTTCCATCGACAGGCCCTCGGGCATCCTGTGCAACATGCGCGCGGGCACCACCGAATAGGCCGCAAACCCGCCATGGCCACCGGACAGGCCGACGAAGCCCAGCTTTTCGCACAGGTTGTACCGCCCGTCGCGACAGGCCGCGCAGGTGCCGCAGGCGAAGATCGGCTCGATCGCCACCCGGTCCCCGACCGACAGGTCCGTGACCCCGTCGCCCAGCTCGGTGATCTCGCCGCAATACTCGTGTCCCATGGTGATCGGGGCCTTGTCGTGGCTGAGGGGGTGATCCTCCCCCACCGGCACGAAGATCGGCCCAGCGAGAAATTCATGCAGGTCGCTGCCGCAAATCCCGGTCCAGGCGACCTTGATCTTGACCTCCCCCGCGCCGGGGGTCGGTTCGTCCACATCCTCGACGCGAATGTCCTTCGCGCCATGCCAACGTGCCGCTTTCATCGTCTCGCTCCTCTTGCAGGTGATCGGAAGGGCCGCGCCAGCCCTTCGGGACAAGGCGCGTGCCCGGCTCCGGGACGTCTGGATCGGGCGGCCGAAGCCCCCGGCGCCGCGTCCCCCGGCGCTAGCGGTAGACCATGCCGCCGTCGATGATGACGCATTGTCCGGTCATGTAGGCGCTGTCCGGTCCGGCCAGGAAAGACACCAGCCCCGCCACATCCTCAGGCGTTTCCGACCGCCCCAGCGCGATGGACTTGACGAAGGCGTCATAGGTCGCGCCCTTGGCCGCCCCGGTCAGCTCGGCAAACCGGGCGTCGATCTCGGTCCACATGTCGGTGCCGACGATGCCCGGGCAATAGGCGTTCACGGTGATCCCGTCCGCCGCGAATTCCTTTGCGGCGACCTGGGTCAGTGCCCGAACCGCGAACTTGCTGGCGCAATAGGCGCCCAGCATCGCGTAGCCGTCATGGGCGGCGATAGAGGCGGCCGAGATGATCGACCCGCCATGGCCGCGCGCCTTGAACTTGGCCGCCGCCGCCTGGATCCCCCAGACCACGCCCTTGACGTTCACCTCGTGGACCTGGTCCAGCTCGGCCTCGGTGATCTCGGCGATCGGCTGCACCTGGGCGATGCCCGCATTGTTGATCATCACGTCGAAACCGCCCAGCTCCGCCTCCGCCCGGTCCACCGCGGCGAAGACCGCGTCGCGCTGCGTCACATCGGCGGTGATGGCGATCACCGGCCCGTCCCTCAGGCCCGCCGCCGCCGCCTCGAGCTGTGCGCCGTTCATGTCCACGAGCGCCAGCGCGAATCCGTCCCGCTGCAGCCGCTCCGCGATCCCCAGACCGATGCCCTTGGCCCCGCCCGTCACAAGCGCAACCTTCTTCTGCGTCGCCATTGCTCTTCTCCTTGCCATATCGAAAGAGCCCGGTGAGCGTCGACCGCTCACCGGTAAAGCCATGCCGCCCGTCCCGGATCAGGACAGGTGATGCACCTCCTGCAGCCCGTAGACGGGGGTCGGGATGCCCTCCATCCGGGCCTTGATCTGCAGGGACAGGAATTGCGAGTAATGCCGCGACTGGTGCAGGTTGCCGCCATGCATCCACAGGTTCGGCACCTGGGTCGGCTTCCACATGTTGCGCTGCTCGCCCTCCCAGGGGCCCGGGTCCTTGGTGGTGTCCGACCCAAGGCCCCAGACCTTGCCGAGCTGGTCGGCCTTGTCCTGCCCCATCAGGTCCGCGACCCAGCCGTTCATCGAGTTGTAGCCGGTGGCATAGACGATCAGATCCGCCTCCAGCTTGGTCCCGTCGTCGAGGATCACGCCATCCTCGACCACTTCCGTGACCTGCCCGCGCTTGAGCTTGATCTCGCCGTCGATGATCAGCTGGCTCGCCCCGATGTCGATGTAATAGCCCGACCCACGGCGCAGGTACTTCATGAAAAGCCCCGAGCCGTCATCGCCCCAGTCAAGCCAGAAGCCTGCCTTCTCAAGACCTTCGTAGAACTCCGCATCCCGGCGCTTCATCTCCTCATAGGCGGGGATCTGGAACTCGTGCAGGATCGCGTAGGGCAGCGAGGCGAAGATCAGATCCGCCTTCTCGGTGGTCACACCGTTGGCGACCGCCTCTTCGGAATAGAGCGCGCCGAGGCCCACATCCATCAGCGTGTCCGACCGCACGATATGGGTCGAGGACCGCTGCACCATGGTCACGTCCACATCGCCTTCCCAGAGGGCCGCGCAGATGTCGTGGGCGGAGTTGTTGGACCCGATCACAACCGCCTTTTTGCCTTTATAAGGGTCTGGTCCGGGGTGTTTCGAGGAATGGTGCTGGTCGCCCTTGAAGGTGTCCATACCCGGGAAATCGGGCATCCGCGCCTTCCCGGACATGCCCGTGGCCATCACCAGTTGGGTGGGGCGCAGAACGACCTCTTCACCGTCGCGATCCACCACCACGGTCCAGGTGCCGCTGGCCTCGTCGAACTCGGCAGATTTCGCCGTGGTCCGGGTCCAGTAGTTCAGCTCCATGACCTTGGTGTACATCTCCAGCCAGTCGCCGATCTTGTCCTTGGGGCTGAAAACGGGCCAGTTTTCCGGGAACTTGATGTAGGGCAGATGGTCGTACCAGACCGGATCATGCAGGCAGAGGGACTTGTAGCGGTTGCGCCAGCTGTCGCCGGGGCGCTCGTTCTTCTCCACGATGATCGTCGGCACGCCCAGCTGCCGCAGCCGCGCGCCGAGCGCGATGCCCCCCTGCCCGCCGCCGATGATCAGGCAATAGGGCTGGGTGGTATAGCCCAGCTCGGCCTCCTCGCGCGCGCGCTCCTCGGCCCAGGTCGTGCGATGCTTGCCGGCCCCGTGCTTGGCCCCCAGCGGCCGGTCGAAGCCCTTGGGCTCCTCATGGCCCTTCAGCTCCACCATGGTGGTCAGCAGGGTCCAGATCTTGCCTTCCTTGAGCCGGATCAACCCGTATCCGCGGGCCACATCGGTCTCAAAGGTGATCCAGGCGGTGGTCACGCCGTCCTCTTCGGTCGGCATCTCCCCCTCGGCCAGGGCCCAGCCGCGCGGCTTGGTGGTGCCGAGCTGGTGACGCAGCATGTCGGCCACCTGGTCCTTGCCTTCGACGGTCTTGATGTTCCAGGTGAAACTGACGAGATCGCGCCAATAGCAATCGTCCAGGAACATCTCCGTCGCCGCGGCGATGTCCCCATCTTCGAGCGCCTTGCCGAACGCCTCCAGGAACGCTTCGGTCTGGTCCGATACGGTCGAGTCGAGCATGTATTCCTCCCAAAATCATGTCTGTGCCTGAACGATGCCTGACGCAGGGTCACCGCGCCAGCCTTTCACGACGCGCCGGGGCCGAAATCGCAGGCCCGACGCCCGCGCCGTTGCGCGCGCAACAGAGCCGCAACAGCCCGCATGCCGCTCAGGACGGCGGGGTCAGCCCGGCCTTGCGCACCCGCCGCAACACGGTGGACCGGTTCACTCCCAGCCGCCTTGCGGCCTGGCTCATGTTCCAGCCGCAGGCATCGAGCAGGCTCTGCAAATCGGCCTCGGGCGGGGCGGCGGCGGCCTCCGGCAGGCTGGGGCCGGGCAGGTCCGGCAGGTCGATCACCCGACCCTCCGCAAGGGCCGCGGCCACGTCGAGCGTGGATTGCAGCTCGCGGATATTGCCCGGCCAGTTGCGCGCCGACAGCTCGGCCCGCGCCGCGGGCGACAGGCTGAGATCCCGCGCCACATGGCGCCGCATCAACCGCGTCAGCAGCCACTCCAGATCGTGCCGCAGCCGCAGGGGCGGCAGATGCGCCACATGCCCCGCCAGGCGGAAGAACAGGTCCGACCGGAACGCCCCGGCCTTCACCGCCGCCGAGATGTCCGTGCGCGCCGAGGCGATCGCGCGCAGGTCGGGGCGCGCCTCCAGCAGGGCCAGAACCGCCCCCTGCCCCGCGGTGTCCAGATCCTCGACCCCGCGCAGAAACAGGGTCCCCGCCGGGGGCTCGGGCAGCGGATCGCGCCCCAGACCGGCGCAGCGCAGCACCGTGAAACCCCGCCCCGCGGGCCCGCTCAGATGCACGGCGCGGGCCAGCCGCTCCTTCCCGGTGCCGGTCTCGCCCAGCAGCAGCAGCGGCACCTCGGTGCCCGCCAATTGCCCCAACCGCCGCAGCAGCGGGGTCAGCACCGGATCCGGCCCGGCGAACCCCGCCAGCGGCGCGGGCATCTCGGGCACCGCCGCCGGGCGGGGGGTCCGGGGGGCTTGCGGGGCGATGGCATGGCCGAACACCCCGCGCCCGTCACGCAGGCGCAGCACCCGCTCCTCCGTGGGCCGCCCGCGCATCAGGTCCGGAAGATCGTCGATCGACATCTCCATCAGCGCGTCGATCCGCGTGCCCAGCAGTGCGCCCGGATCCGTCGCCCCGAGTGCTGCCTGCGCGGCATGGGTCAGCCCGGTGATCCGCCCCGCGCCATCGAGGCTCACCGCCGCCTCCGGATCGACCTCCAGGAATTCCGGCGAGGTCGAGAATCGCAGCACCCAGTCCTGCCGCGCCGTGGCCATCAGGTTGGCCATCTCCACCCGCCGGGCCGAGGCCTTGACCAGGCTCATGGCCAGGTTCTGGCTCGATTTCGGGGTGGGCGAACGCAGCAGCGAGATGTCGAGAACCGCCGACAGCTGCCCCAGCGAGTCGTAGATGGGTGCTGCGGTACAGCTCAGCGGGGTGTGGGCGAGGCCGAAATGGTCGTCCTGGTGGATCGTCACCGCCTCCCCGGTGACAATGCACGACCCGACGCCGCAGGTGCCCGCCAGCTCCTCCTGCCAGTTCGACCCGAGATAGAGACCGGCGCTCCGCAGCTCGTCCTCGAAACGCGGATCGCCGAAGAAATCGACGCACACCCCCTGCGCATCGGCCAGAAGCAGCACGTAGTTATGCCCCGCCACCTGCTTGAACAGCCCCTGAAGCCCGGACCGGGCCACGGCGATCAGCCGCTCGGCCTGCTCGCGATGGGCACGCAACTCCGCGTCGGTGACGATATGGGGGGCGTCGGTGGCGGTCGGGTTCAACCCGTAGGACTCGACGCAGCGCCGCCAGCTTTCGGTGACCACCGCATCGCGCAGCGACCCCTGCGCGCGGCCGCTGACAACCCGGTCGATCTCCGTCACATGGGCAAGGTCCCCCATGGTGTCCTCCCGCACCAACCTGTCCCGACCGTAAGAGCCGGACCGATTCCCCGCAAGCGCCCGGGGCTCCGGCGGTCTCCGACCTTCGGCTCGTAGCGAGGCGGGGGAATTTTTGCTACGGTCGTGCGCAATACCGGGGGCCCGCCCCCGCACGACACGACCCGGGAGGAAAGACCATGACCCGCACCGCCCTTGTGGCCCTGACCGTTTCGGGGCTGGCCGCCCCCGCGGCGCTGGCCGATGTGCAGACGCCGCTGCAGGACCCGATGAACTCGGGCATGTGGGAATATCACCAGCAGAACCTGCTGGGCGACCCGGCGGATATCCGCTTCGACGACCGGGTGATCGTGCGCGGCCCGGGTGAGGCCGAGGATACCGTCAACGTGCCCCTGCTGGTGGATGCCAGCGCGCTGGACAACGTGGACAAGATCGTGATTTCCGCCGATTATGGCCCGATCCCCCATATCATGACCTACTATCCCGGCCAGGCGGAGGCGAAGATCGCCCTGCGGTTCAAGATCGACCAGGGCACCGCGATCCGCGCCTCCGTGCGCACCCATGACGGGGCCTGGCATATCGGCTCGACCTATATCGACGCGGCGGGCGGGGGCTGTTCGGCCCCGGCGGCGGCCTATGCCAACGCGGACTGGTACGACCGCCTCGGCGAAATCCATGGCCAGGTCTGGCCCGCCTCCGGCCGCGCCCGGATGGTGGTCGATCACCCGATGGACACCGGGCTCGCGGGCGACATCCCCGTCTTCATCATCGAGGATCTCTATCTCCGCGACGACGCCGGGACAGAGCTGGCCCGGCTGGAGCTGTTCGAGCCGGTCAACGAGGACCCCGCCTTCACCGTCTATTTCGACCCCGAAATCATGCCCGCAAGCCTCCATGTGGACGGGCGCGACAATAACGGGAACGAAATCGAAGGCCTGCTGCAAGCCGCCGATACCCACTGATGGCCGACCTGCGTTTCTCGCGACGCGCGAGCCTGGGCCTGCTGGCCTCGGCCGCGCTGATCCGCCCCGCCCGCGCCGCCGCCCGGCTGAGCTATGACCTGCGCCCCCAGGCGGTCGCCAAGGGCGTCTGGATGATCGAAGGCAGCACCGAGTATTTCACCATGGAAAACGGCGGCGCGATCGTGAATTGCGCGCTCTTGCAAGGCGATACCGGGCTGATCGTGGTCGATACCGGATCGAGCTTGCGCTACGGCGAGGCGTTGAAATCCGTGGCCGACGGGCTGGACCTGCGCGGCGTCTCGACGGTGATCAACACCCACCACCACCCGGACCATTTCTTCGGCAACCAGGTCTTCGCCGACCGCCCGATCCTTGCGCTTGGCGAGACCATCCTTCAGGCGGACGCCCAGGCCGACGCCTTGGCCGACAACATGTACCGCATCCTCGGCGACTGGATGCGCGGCACCGACCCGGTGATCCCGCGCAACGTGATCTCCGGCGGCGACGTGGTGATCGACGGGCGCGCCTTCCTCGCCCTGCCGCTGTCGGGCCATACCGAAGGGGACCTGGCCCTTCTGGACCGCGAGAGCGGCATCCTCATCGCCGGGGATCTGGTGTTCTACGACCGCGCCGCGACCACGCCCTCGGCGGACCTGCCGGTCTGGCACGCGGCCCTCGACACGCTCGAAGGCACCGGCGCCGCCGCCGTGCTGCCCGGGCACGGGCCCATCGATCGCAGCGGCGCGGCGATCCCGCAAACCCGCGCCTATCTGCGCTGGCTGGAGGATACCCTGCGCACCGCCGCCGGACAGGGCCTCGACATGATCGAAGTGATGGACCTGCCCCTGCCCCCGGAATTCGCGGGCCTCGGCGCGGAGCCGGAGGAATTCCACCGCTCCATCGCCCATCTCTACCCGAGCATAGAACGCGAGGTCATGCCCCGCGCCAACTGAGGCACCCGGGGGCGCCGGGGGGG
>NC_009958.1 GCF_000018145.1 Dinoroseobacter shibae DFL 12 = DSM 16493 | reverse complement strand
ATCCTTTCGTTGGAATGGAAGGAAGCATTATGGGACAAGTTCGTCATGGCAGCGCCACGACCACGCACGCCGTCAGAGTAGCAATACGGAGATCGCAAGCTTCGATCGCGGAGTTGAGCAGGGAACCGGGGATCAACCCCGAGACTGTCGCGAAATGGCGCAAGCGACAGACCGTCGAGGACCAGAAGACCGGCCCGAAAGAGCCGCACTCAACCGTTCTCAGCGAAGAAGAGGAGGTGATGGTTGTAGCATTCCGGTGGCACACCCTGCTGCCACTGGACGATTGCCTCTATGCTTTGCGGCCCTCAATCCCACATCTGACGCGTTCTTCACTGCATCGCTGCCTTCAGCGACATGGGATATCCCGTTTGCCAGACGTCGAAGGCGACAAACCCAAGCGACAGAAGTTCAAGCGATACCCTATCGGTTACTTCCATATCGACATTGCCGAAGTCAGGACTGAGGAAGGTAAGCTCTATCTGTTTGTTGCCATTGACAGAACCAGTAAGTTTGCGGTCGCGCAGCTGGTCGAGAAAGCCAATCGCAAGACGGCCTAGCAGTTCCTGGAGCACCTACTGGAGGAGGTGCCCTACAAGATTCACACGATCCTGACAGACAACGGCATCCAGTTCGCCGAGCAGCCACGCAATCGGAACAGCGTGACACTCCGCAAGATTCGATTTGATCTGATCTGCAAGACCAATGACATCGAGCATCGGCTGACCAAGCCAAATCATCCCTAGACCAGCGGCCAAGTTGAAAGGATGAAACGTACGATCAAGGACGCGACGGTCAAGCGATACCACTACGCAAGCCATGATCAGCTTCGAAGAAGCCTCGCAGACTTCCTCGATGCCTACAACTTCGCACTCCGGCTCAAGACGGTGATCGGTCTCACCCCCTACGAATACATCTGCAGAATCTGGACACCAGAGCCAGATCGATTCCTCCTAAATCCGATCCACCACACGCCGAGACTGAACACCCAGAGCCGGGATCTTCATCAAGCCTGCGTGTTGCGTGTCGGCTCGATCACCGAACGCTGCACCGACGAGTTATTAAACTTTTTCGCGAATCCTTTTTCTTAGAAATGCGAAGAAGGACTGCAGCATGATTACAATAGCACGTGGCCACGACCTCTGGAGGTTTCCAAGTAGCGCGGACAAAATGTTTGAAGATAGGCGAATACAGTTTAAAGAAAGAAATAAGTGGAATGTTCATATCGACTCTGATGGATATGAAGTAGATCAGTACGACCGACTTAACCCAGTCTATATCATCATACATTCCTCGGAGAACCCACATTGTGGATCAATGCGGATACTTCCGCTTGGGAAGGGAACAATGTTGATGGATTACTTTTCTGAAACAGTAAAAGGGTACAGCTTTAAAGATAAAAAAATATGGGAGTGCACACGCTTCTGTGTTTCTAAGGGGCAAGGGAGATCAGTAGCTTTAAAGCTCTTTGCATCTGGATCTGCCTTTCTTTCCTATACTGGGTTCTCAAACTTCATTGCAATTTTTGATAAAAAAATGCTTAGATTCTATAGGGCTATTGGTATATCACCAAAAATTATCGGTGTATATAGTTACCTTGGAGAAGAAGTCTACTCTGGCCTGTTCAACTGTAACCAAGAAAGATATAAAAAGTTTCTCATTTCTGGAAATATTGAGTCTAGTACAATCACGGGTGCAATTTCTCGCTTCCATGAAAGGGAAACGTATATCTATCCAAAGGCAGCCTAGGTGTTCAGTTCCGGCGTGTGGTGGATCGGATTTAAGATGGATCATGTCGGCACCATTGCCAGAAGCGCTTCGGACGCGGTTTTAGCGATTGATTGAAGAAGGGTTAAGTGGGCGTGCGGCGGCGTTGCGCTTGAAGCTCTCACCGGCTACAGGTGCGCGGTGGAAAGTTCCGGTCCGCCGGACCGGAACTGCTCGCGCCGCACCGCAGGGCCGCCCCAAGGGCAAAGGAAAACTCGATCCACACCGGATGTTCCTTGCGGAAGTCATTGTGCAGGATGGTGACATCACGATGCCGGAACTGGCATCTGCCCTGCATGACGCGACCGGCCTGCGCGCGCACCCGAATGCGATCGGCAAGTTCCTTCGCAAGCTCGGCTATACGCATAAAAAAGTCGCTGGTGGCCGCCGAGCGCCGCCAAACCAAGGTAAGGCGGCAACGGGAAGACTGGTTCAGGCACCGTGTGCCGGCGGTGTCAGGGCAGCCCGAGCGCGTTGTCTTTATACACGCTCGTGACATTGCATTCGCAATGCACTGCCGGCAGTGCATGAAACGTCCGTAAAGACAAACCTGACCGGGTTCAGAGGATGGGCACCGCGCGGAGATCGTCTGGTCATGGATGCGCCGTTCGGGTCGGTGCGCGTACCTTCAACCGCATGTTCGAGGCCATCGCACAAGTTTGCGACCTCTACTCGCCACAAGAATGCTGGAACTACTTCAGAACTGCTGGATATGTCTCAGGTTAAAGGCGGGAAGCTTTAGAGTCGGCGTGTGACTGCACTGTTTCCCAAACTTGGACCGCCGGGAGTTAGGTTTTTCCGACTGCCTCATGATGACGGGCTGGTGCCGCCATCGGGATAAGGCATGTCGATCGGGACGTTATATCCGATCGTGATGCGGTGCGATTGTCCTTGACGGGGAAAATCTGCAGTTCAAAATTATGTACTTACCTTGGTTGCCTCCGTGCTGAGTAGGAAGTGGCCATCCAAGACCCGGTCCCGTCTTGTTCAGGCACCCAGCCCGAGCCGAGCCAGCAGCGCCTCGTCGGTCTGCACGAAGGCCGTCAGTTTCGCCCGGGCGGCGTCGGTGTCCAGCAGGGCCATGAGCCGTGGCCAGCGGGCTTCGCCGCGGGGCTGGTCGCCGGTATTGACGAAGCGGTCGGTCACCGAGATCGCCAGGCCGTAGCGCGCGGCGATGTCCTGCTCCAGCGCGCCGAGGTCCTCGGTGCTGTAGACCCGGTCGAGATCGGCGGCGATATGCGTCCTGGCGGTCTCCAGCAGGGCCTGCGGCGCGGTCTCGCGGGTCCGGGCCCAGGCCCGCATCCGGCGCGCGGCGAAATAGCGAGCGTAGAAATTGTCGTAATGGTCGTGCACGAAGACCTGCCAGGGCCGATCGCCGCCGCAGAAATACTCTTCCGCCGAAACCGTGGAGATCCGCTTCATCCCGGCCCTGTGGGGTTTTTCCAGCTCCTCGGGGGTTTGCGCGCGCGCCTCTTTCAGCAGGTAGAAATAGAACGACGCGATGCGCTCGCGGGGGCTGCGCAGCACCGAGAAGGTGAAGCGGTGCGCCGGCAAGCTGTCGAGGGCCGTCCAGTCCAGATGCCCGGAATAGACACTGTATCCGGGGGGCAGCTGTGCAGCCTCGGTCTCGACCTGGGTATGGACGCGGACGGGCGAGACCGCCTCCGCCCCCGCAATCCGGGTCAGTTCGGCATGGATGGTCTGTCCGGCGGTCTTGGGAATGTGCAGGAACACGATGGGCGCGTCTGGGCCCAGGGTCCGCGCGCCGGAGGGACGCAAGGCCGTGGTCACGGCGTGGTTTCCTTGAGGTCGACCACCGTGGGTTCGAAAACTGGCGCGTCCTTCATGCCGAAGACGCCACTGACGAAGGCCTGCGCGTTGGACGGGTCGAGATGGTCGAGCTGCCAGGGCGCATAGCGCCACCATTTGCAGCGCAGCATCGGGGTGATGAGTTCGGCCGGAAGGCGCATGCGCTTGATCACCGCCGGGTTGCCGGCCACCACCGCATAGGGAGGCACGTCCTTGGCCACCACCGCATGGGCGGCCACGATGGCGCCGTCGCCGATGGTCACGCCGGCGGCGATATAGGCCCCGTGACCGATCCAGACATCGTTGCCGATCCTGGTGATCTGCGCCCGGGTGGGCGGGCCGTCGAAGTCGAACTTGTAGCCGTGATAGCCCTGTGCCCCTTCGAACCCGTCTTCGAGAGCGAACAGACGGTCCCCGAGATAGAAGGCCGGGCTGGTGGAGGCCCAGGTCAGCGGGTGGTTCTGGCGCCCGATCTGCACCTCTTCCCCGAAGGAGCAATAGCGCCCGATCCGGGCGGCGAAGCAATAGCCCGACACCTGGTAGGAAAACGCGCCCAGGTGGAGGGAATGCTCGTACTGGGTCCATTTCAGGCTGGCCGGGGCTTCGATCCGTGTGTTGAGGGGCAGCGTGATGGTCTGTGCGTTCCCCCGGGGCAGCACCTCCACGCCGGAGTTCTTCAATTGCCTGGTCCCAACTGTAACCGTACTCATGCGTGACCTTGTCTGCGCGCCTGTCGGGGTCTGGGCGCGGCGCTCGGGATGGGGCCGGGTCCGCAGGACGCCGGGACGAAACGGGATTCAACAGAAGCCCGAGACTGCTATAGCCCTGCGTTCGACGACTTGCCAGTCTCCGGGTCGGCCTCTGCGGGGCTTTGCCGGGGAGCTGCGGACCTGCAGCATCCGGGCGCGGGTGCCAAATTGTGTTTCCCGGGGGGCTGGGCCATAACGGGCACGATCCCGTCCGCGAGTGTCGTGCATGTCCGCCCCCCCTCCGCCCTCTCCGCCGCTTGCCCCGTCCGGCCCATCCGGGGAGGGGACGTTGCGGCCCGTGACCCGGCGCTCCTTTGCCACCTTCCGTACGATCGGGGCGCTGGTGCTGCGCGAGATGTCCACGACCTATGGCCGCTCGGCGGGCGGGTATCTCTGGGCCATCCTGGAACCAGCGGCCGGTATCGCCCTTATGACCCTGATCTTCTCGCTCGGCTTCCGGTCGCCGCCCCTGGGAACGAACTTCCCCATCTTCTATGCCACGGGACTCGTGCCGTTCCTGATGTACCTGGATGTCAGCGGGAAGGTGTCTGTTTCGGTACTGTTCTCCAAGCAACTGCTGGCCTATCCGGCCGTGACATACGTGGATGCGATCCTGGCGCGGTTCATCCTGAACACCCTGACCCAGCTGATGGTGGGCTACGTGATCTTCACCGGGATCCTGCTGGCCTTCGACACGCGCACCACCCTGGAGCTGGACAAGATCGCCCTGGGCTTCGCCATGACCGCGGCGCTGGCGCTGGGGGTTGGGACGCTGAACTGCTTCTTGACGTCCATGTTCCCGATCTGGCAGCGGATCTGGTCGATCGCGAACCGGCCGCTCTTCATCCTGTCGTGCATCTTCTTCACATTCGAAAGCGTGCCCCAGCCGTTCCGGGATTACCTGTGGTATGTCCCAACCGTGCATCTGACCGGCACGTTCCGCGCGGCCTTCTACCCGGGATACGAAGCGGCCTATGTGTCTGCGATCTATGTCTTCGGGCTGAGCGGGGTGATGATGGCCGTGGGGCTGGTGTTCCTGCGGCGCTATCACCGGGACATTCTCGATGCGTGACGCGCGCGCCTCGGCCCCGGGGGCGGTCCCTGTCCTGCCCCTTTCCACCGGCGCTGCACTGCCCCATGTGCGCATCCTCATGGGCACCTGGGAGGGGGGCGCCCATCTGCGCGCGCAGCTCGACAGTTTCGCGGATCAGACCCATGGCGATTGGTCTCTCTGGGTCTCCGATGACGGCTCGCGCGATGACACCCGCGCGGTGCTCGCGGGTTTCGCAGCGGACCATTCGACCCGCGAGATCCGGCTCTTCGACGGGCCCCGGGCGGGGGCGGCGGCGAATTACCTGAGCCTGTTGTCGCGGCCCGAGCTGCCCCGGGACGGGGCGGTGATCGCGCTGTCGGACCAGGACGATGTGTGGATGCCCGACCGGCTGGCCCAGGCGCTGGCCCACCTGGCGCGCCATCCGGACGACCGGCCCGTGCTCTATGCCGCCAACACGGTGCTGACCGACCGGGCCCTGCGCCCGATCCGGCAGATCGCGCCGCGCGGGGAGGCGCCGGGCTTCGAGAATGCGCTGGTCCAGAACATCGTGGCGGGCAATACCGTGGCGCTGAACCCGGCGGCCGCGGCCGTGGCGCGGGGGGCGATCCCACCCGGGCCGGTGCCCTATCACGACTGGTGGCTTTACCTGCTGATCACCGGGGCGGGCGGGATCGTAGCCTATGACCGGGGCCAGCGGCTCTGGTACCGCCAGCACGAGGGCAATGTGCTGGGTGCCCATCGCGGGGCGCGGGCGGGGCTGCGCCGGGTCCGGCTGATGCTGGACGGCACCTATGGCGGTTGGCTGCGCGACAACCTGGCCGCCCTGGAGGCGGTGGCGGCCCACCTGACCCCGGAGCATGCCGCCCAGGTCGCCCGGCTGCGGGCTGATGCGGGGCGCGGCGGCTGGACGCGCTGGCGCAGCCTCAAGGCCGCGGGCATCCATCGCAAGAGCTGGTTGGGCACCCTGGCCCTGGCTGGCCTCGCCATCGCGGGACGGATTTGACGGGCCGGGGCCGAAATGGACCGGGCCTGTCCCCTCTCGGCCCCAATCTGCCTGAAAAACGCCCTGCTTGGGTGATAAACGCTGGCGGAATTTGAGGGAACCGGGGCAAAAGTTCCGGATAACGGATCCCCTGGTCGCCGCCGGAGCAGGTCGGTGCTACGACATGGACAGACAGGATTGAAGGCAACATGATTACCCCGGTTATACTTTGTGGCGGGTCGGGCACCCGGCTCTGGCCGCTCTCGCGCAAGAGCTATCCCAAGCAGTTCGTCCCCCTTGCAGGCGTCCAGGAGACCCTGTTCCAGGCCTCGGCCACCCGGCTCAAGGGGCCGGGCATCGGGTTGCCGCTGGTGGTCACGGGCCCCGACTTCCGCTTCATCGCCACCGACCAGCTCGCGGAGATGGGGGTCGAGCAGGCGACGGTTCTGATCGAGCCGGCCGCGCGTAACACCGCGCCTGCGATTCTTGCCGCGGCCCTCTGGGTTGAGGCGCGGGATCCCGACGCGCTGATGCTGGTAATGCCGTCCGACCATGTGATCCCGGATGCCGCGGCCTTCGCCGCCACCGTCGCCCGGGCCGAGCCCGAGGCCCGGGCGGGCCGCCTAGTCACCTTCGGGATCGTGCCGGAACGGGCCGAGACCGGCTATGGCTGGCTGGAGCTTTCCGAGACACCGACCGAGGCGCCGCAACCGCTCAAGCGGTTCGTGGAAAAGCCCGACGCGGCCACCGCCGAGGCGATGCTGGAAGCGGGCACCTACCTGTGGAACGCGGGGATCTTCCTGTTTTCCGTGGCCGCCCTGCGCGCGGCGTTCGAGGCCCATCAACCGGACATGCTGGCGGCGGTCAGCGCCTCGGTCGCCGGGGCGCGTCAGGATCTGAGCTTCCATCGCCTGGACCCGGCCCCCTGGGCCGAGGCGGCGGATATCTCGATCGACTACGCGATCATGGAGCGGGCCGACAACCTGTCTGTGGTGCCCTATCACGGCCATTGGTCGGACCTTGGCGGCTGGGACGCGGTCTGGCGCGAAGCGGGCCCCGATGAGGACGGGGTGGTGACCACCGGACCGGCCTCGGCGCTTGATTGCGAGAACACGCTGCTCCATGCCACCGCCGAGGGCCAGGAGGTGGTCGGGCTGGGGCTCAGGGATACGCTGGTCGTGGCCATGCCCGACGCGGTGCTGGTGGCCGATGCGTCCCGGGCGCAGGAAGTGCGGGCCGCGGTCGAGACCCTGAAGATCAAGGGCGCCGCCCAGGCCGAGACCTTCCCCCGCGATCACCGGCCCTGGGGCTGGTTCGAAACCCTGGCCCTGGGCGACCGGTTCCAGGTCAAGCGGATCGTGGTCAAACCGGGCGCGGCGCTCAGCCTGCAATCCCATGTCCACCGCTCCGAACACTGGATCGTGGTGGCCGGGACGGCGAAAGTGACCGTGGACGACACGACCCGGCTGATCAGCGAGAACCAGTCCGTCTACATCCCCCTAGGCGCGGTGCACCGGATGGATAACCCGGGCAAGGTGCCCATGGTTCTGATCGAGGTGCAGACCGGGGCCTATCTGGGCGAGGACGACATCATCCGCTACGAGGATGTCTATGCCCGCGACAGTGATGATTAGGTCCCGACCAAGGCACAGCCCATGACCCTGCCACCCTCCGAGGTCGTCCCCAAGGCGTCCCATGCCCCGGACAGAGCCCCGAAAACGGACGGCTCCGACGGCCCGGAACTGACCGTGATCGTGGTCAGTTACAACACCCGGGATCTGACGCTGGCGGCGCTGCGCACGCTCTACGCAGAAACTTGCCAGACCGCGTTCCGCACGGTGGTGTTCGACAATGCCTCCGAGGACGGCTCGGTTGCGGCGATCGCCGCGGAATTTCCCCAAGTGGAGCTGATCGCCTCGCAGGACAATGTGGGCTTTGCCAAGGCCAACAACCTGGTCGCGGCTGAGGCCCGCACCGAGTGGATCCTGCTGCTCAATCCCGACACCGAGGTCCAGAACGGCGCCGTGGACAGGCTCATGGCCTTCGCCAAGGCGCATCCGGAAAACGGCATCTATGGCGGGCGCACGGTGTTTCCCGACGGATCACTCAACATCGCTTCCTGCTGGCAGCGGATCACACCCTGGAGCCTGGTCTGTTCCACCTTCGGGCTGACGGCCCTGTTCCCGAAGACCGAACTCTTCCACCCCGAGGCCATGGGCGGCTGGCAACGCGACAGCGTGCGAGAGGTCGATATCGTGGTGGGCTGCTTCATGCTGATGAAACGGTCCCTGTGGGAAGATCTCGGCGGGTTCGACCTGCGGTATTTCATGTATGGCGAAGAGGCCGACCTGTGCCTGCGTGCCGCTGCTAAAGGCTGGCAGCCCATCGTTACGCCCGACGCGCAGATCATGCATATCGTTGGTGCGGCCTCGAAAAGCCAAGGGGGCAAGAAGGTGCTTCTGGCCCGGGCACGCGCGACGTTGATCCGCGACCACTGGCCCGCGGCGCTGGTACCCTTGGGGCTCGGGCTGATGTGGCTCTGGGCGGGACTGCGTGCCGGAGTGCTGTCGGTGCTGGGCCCGCTCACCGGCAGGCGCGTCGCACAAGAGGCTTGGCAAATGGTCTGGCGGGCGCGCAAAATCTGGATGAAGGGATACTGATTGCCGATGTCCGAGACTGATCCGCACCCCCGCAAGAAGAGCCTCTCCTACCCCGCCCGCGTACTGCGCGGGATCGGTGCGATGCTGGACCCCCGGGCCTGGGCCCATGCGGTGCGGCTGGTGAATTATTATAACTACAGTCACGTTATCCCCCGCCGGTCCCTGCGGCTCGGCCGCGATGTCCGGCTCAGCCCGAACGCGGCCTTCTCCAACCCCGAGCGGATCGAGATCGGCGACCGGGTGTCGATCGGGGCCCATTGCACGCTCTGGGCGGGCCCCGGCACGGGGCGAATCGAGATCGGAGCGGACGCGCTCTTTGGTCCGGAGGTCTTCGTGACGGCGGCGGGCTACAGGTTCAACGAGGGGAGCCCGGTCACCGCGCAGGCGATGGACGAGGCGGATGTGGTGATCGGGCGCGATGTCTGGCTCGGTGCGCGCGCCATGGTGATGCCCGGCGCCCGGATTGGCGACGGCGCGATCATCGGCGCTGGCGCCCTGGTGCGTGGCGAAATCCCCGCAGGCGCTATCGCCGTAGGCGTGCCCGCTAGGGTAGTGGGCCAGCGCGCGGCGGACCCCTGAAATCATGGCGCAATTCCGCAGTTTTTTGAGGATCGGTTGCGATTTTAGAAACGATTTACGGTGTTCTCTACGCGAAATGGCACTTTGCCCCATGCAAAAGCGACCGTCATGGCAATGTCACATCTTACTGGCCCCGCGCAACGCTTGGCGCAGCATCCATACCGCCCGGCTGCCGCGGAGCCGTAGAAGCGTGACCGCACCGCGGCGTTTTTCCACCGCACTTAGTGCATCATGGTGCAGAACCTTCGGCAGATGCGCCGGCCCCGAGACCAATACCGCACCAGCACGCAGCGCCCAGCTAGCGCGCGCGGGCAAATTGGTGCCGTGGGTCGCAAAGCCTTCTTCGGTCAGGCGCAGCCATTTCTTGCGCAGAGCCGGCCAGTCCTGCCGGGTCGGATGGGCCACCGCCAGCGCATCCTCGTAGACCAGCGGCGCGCCCGTGGCCACGGCCCGGCGACACCAGTCGAGGTCTTCAGACAGGGCGTTGATGAAGGGTCCCGTGCGGTCGAACACCGTGCGGCTCGTGAGCAGGTTGGCGGTAACCGAGAAGCCTTTTCCCTCGACGTAGGTCTTCTGGTGGAAGGCAAAGACCGTCTCGAAGGCCTCAGGGCCCGAGCGCGGGGGCGGGGTTTCGTCGAACACATCGACCCGGCCGCCGACCACCCGGTCCCGCCCGGCCAGACTCAGAGCGGTGGTGAGCCAGTCCGGCCCTGGCACACAATCGGCATCTAGAAACAGCAGATCCGGCGCCGTGGTCTCGGCCACGCCCCTATTGCGCGCGAAGGCCGCGCCCTTCCCCGGCTCATGGATCAGCCGCGCCCCGGGAAAGCGGCCCTGCAACAGGGCCTCGATCGGGCCCAGATCTTCGGTCGAGCCGTTATCGACCACTATTAACTCCACCGCCTCGGTCATCTGTGGCGCAAGCGCGCCGAGACATGTCGCCAGCCGAGCTGTGTCGTTGTAATGGGGGATGATGAGCGCGATTCGCGCCATGATCCGCTCTCAGGCCCGTTCCGTCGCATGGGTGTCGACGAACCAGCGGTACATCTCCGTCAACCCGTCGCGCAGCTCGATCTTCGGCTTCCAGCCCAAGGCCGCGAGCCGGGAATTGTCCATCAGCTTGCGCGGGGTGCCGTCGGGCTTGGTTTCATCCCATACCAGCGCCCCTTCAAATCCGACCACGTCGCGGATGGTTTCGGCCAGCGCCCGGATCGTGACCTCCTGGCCGGAGCCGGCATTGATCATGCCGCCCTCGGTATAGGTGTTCATCAAGAAGACGCAGGCATCGCCCAGATCGTCGGCATAGATGAACTCGCGCAGCGGGCTGCCCGTGCCCCAACAGGTCACCTCCGAGGCGCCGACCGTCTTCGCCTCGTGAAAGCGCCGCATCAGGCCCGCGGCCACATGGCTGCCCAGGGGGTCGAAATTGTCCCCCACCCCGTAGACATTGCAGGGCATGATCGTGAAAGCATCGAAGCCGAACTGCCGGCGATAGGCGTCGCACATCTCCTTTCCGGCGATCTTGGCCACCGCATAGGCGGAGTTGGTCGGCTCCAGCGCCCCGGTCAGCAGGCTGTCCTCGGAGATAGGTTGGGGTGCGAATTTCGGATAGATGCAACTGGATCCGAGGAAGGCGAATTTCTGCACCCCCGCCCGGTAGGCGGCGTCGATCACATGGGTCTGGATCAGCAGGTTCTCGCGGATGAAATCCCCGCCTTCGGTGTCATTGGCCAGGATCCCGCCCACCTTGGCGGCGGCCAGGAACACATGATCGGGGCGCTCGGCTTCGAAGAAGGCCCGCACCGTGGCCCCGTCCAGCAGGTCGAGCTCGGCCCGGGTACGGGTGAGCTGGTTGGTGTAGCCCTGCGCGGTGAGCGCTCGGCAGATGGCACTGCCCACCATGCCGCGATGGCCAGCCACGTAGATCCGATCTGAAATATCCATGATGAAAGGCCTTCTGCTGCACTGCGGGGTCCGGTATCTGTGTACTCTGTGCCCGACACGCCGCAACCCCTCCAGTGCGCGGTCGTCCGAGGCCCATAGCCGTTGCCCTGTGTTGGAGATTTCTTCATCTTTTCAGGCAATCTGTTTCTTTGTTGCGATCGGCGAAACACTGTGCCGAGCCGTGATTGTATTTTGGAGAGTGTTTTCCATGACCGAGCTTGCCAGCGGACCTGGCCTTTTCCTGCGCCGCGCCTGGCGCAACCTGAACCGCCGTGTCAGCCGTGTCTGGCTGGACATGCGCGGTCCCCGTATCGAACATGACATGATCCGCCTGGGCTCGGAGGGGAACGGCTGGTATGCGCCGTCGGATCTGCCCGAGGGGGCGCTGTGCTACTGCATCGGGGTGGGACTGGATGCCAGTTTCGATTTCGAACTGGCCGCCCGCGGGGCGGAGGTCCATGCCTTCGATCCGACACCGCTGGCCATCGACTACATGGCCCGGAAAAACGAGGATCGGGTGACCTTCCACCCCTGGGGAGTGCTGGACAGCGATTCCAGCATGCGGCTCTATTTTCCCATGAACACGGCCCACGGCTCCCATTTCGCCGAGGATCTGCATGGCACGGGGCAGTATCACGAGGTGCCATGCTACCGGATGTCCACGATCCTGGATCGGCTCGGCCACCGGGATCGCCAGATCCACCTGGTGAAGATGGATATCGAGGGCAGCTGGTTTGCCGCCCTGCAGGACATGATGGCCTCGGGGATCTACCCGACCTTCCTGGAAGTGGAGTATGACAGCCCCGCGCCGGTATGGCGGGTTTCGAAGGTCGCCCGCCTGCTGGAGTCCCACGGCTATGCCCTGATCCTGCGGGACGCGGACAATGCTATCTACAAGCGAGTCCCGAGCTAAGAAATATCCCTAGTTTCGCCCCTTAATTACTGCAAGCCGGATGTAAGCGAAACCTGAGGACCCTTGCGACAGAAATTTGGAGACCCGCAAGTGAGACAGCCAGTTGCTTTTGTATGGACACCGACATGAAACTCGGAAGGCATCATCTCAATCAGCGGACCTTGCGCAAGATGCGCCGGGATCTGAGACACCGGATAGTGGGTCTCCCATGGATGAACGTCTCGAAGGAGCACTGCATTTTGGCATCATGGCCAAGATCCGGCAACACATGGCTGCGGCACATCCTGTTCTTCTATTTTTACCAGAGCGATCAGGTCGATATGACCAAGCTCGATCAGTATATGCCTCTTATAGACAGTGTTGATCTCAAAACACATTTGGCGGCTCCGAACCCGGCCCCCTACCGCTTCATCAAGTCTCACGAACTTGGTGTGCCCTATTTTCTGAACGGTCGGATCATTCTGATTGTCCGGGATGGGCGAGACGCCACGTACTCATGGCACCACTACATGCAGTCGGTGCACGGGTTGAAGTCGGATTTTCCAACTTTTCTCGGGGCATGTCTGCGCGACCGCTACCGATACAAGTCCTGGCATACCAACCTGGCAAGCTGGCTGGATCTGGAGGCCGGGGATGCAATGCTGATCTTGCGTTACGAGGATACGCTTACCGAGCCCGACAAGGCTTTGCGCCGTATTCTCGCCTTTCTGAAGCTTCCCGTGGACGAAGAGCGTTTGCAATATGCCTTGGAGAAAAGCTCTCGCGATGCGGTGTCCAAGAGCTTTCAGACCATGAAAAATACCAATAACGTAGTTGGCTTCTCAGGCACAGCGGGAGGCCCTACGAAGGAACGCTGGCGCAGCACGTTCACCAAGGCACAGAATGATACTTTCGTGGCTCAAGCGGGTGCGCTTCTGAGTCAGTTTGGCTATCCGCTGGAATGAGGACAGATCCGCGCAAGGATGTGGTGGTTGCATAGAGGAGACGATTTTGAAACGGGCATTGATCACAGGCGTGACCGGGCAGGACGGGGCCTATCTGTCAGAACTTCTTCTGGCCAAGGGCTATGACGTGCACGGGATCAAGCGACGCTCGTCGTCGTTCAATTCCGCGCGGATCGACCATCTTTATCAGGATCCCCACGAGGCGGACCGCCGCTTCACCATGCATTACGGCGACATGACTGACAGCACGAACCTGATCAGGGTCGTGCAGGAGGTGCAACCGGACGAGATCTACAACCTCGCGGCCCAGTCCCATGTGCAGGTCAGCTTCGACACCCCCGAATACACCGCCAACGCGGACGCGGTGGGCACTCTGCGCCTGCTGGAAGCCCTCCGCATCCTGGGGATGGAGAAGACCACCCGGTTCTACCAAGCCTCCACCTCGGAATTGTACGGCCTGGTCCAGGAAGTCCCCCAGAGCGAAACCACCCCCTTCTATCCGCGATCTCCCTATGCGGCGGCCAAGCTCTATGCCTACTGGATCACGGTGAACTACCGCGAAGCCTACGGCATCCACGCCTCCAACGGGATCCTGTTCAACCATGAAAGCCCCCTGCGCGGGGAGACCTTCGTGACCCGCAAGATCACCCGGGCGGTGGCGGCGATCCACCTGGGTCGGCAGGATCGGTTCTATCTGGGCAATCTCGACGCCAAGCGCGACTGGGGCCATGCCCGTGACTACGTGGAAGGAATGTGGCGCATCGTGCAGCAGGACAAGGCGGAGGATTACGTGCTGGCCACGGGCGAGACCCATACGGTGCGCTCCTTCGTGGACGCCGCTTTCGCAGAGATCGGCGTGACCCTGGAGTGGCGCGGCGCGGGCGTGGACGAGAAAGGCTACGACACCGCCGACGGCACCCTGCGGGTCGAGGTCGATCCGCGCTATTTCCGCCCCACAGAGGTGGATCTGCTGATCGGGGATCCCTCCAAGGCCCATCGGGAACTGGGCTGGCGGCATACGACCACCCTGGCGGAGATGGTCTCGGAAATGGTGGCCAGCGACATCAAGGTGATCGCCGAGGAAGGTGAGCGCCGTGAGCGCCATGACTAACCCCGACGCACCCACCGCCGGGGCGGACAGCTCCGGCAAGGTGCTGCTGATCAAGGCCAAAGGCGGCCTGGGCAACCGGATGCTCTCGGCAGTCACCGGGCTGATCTATGCGGATCTCGCCGGGCGGCGCCCGGTGATCGACTGGCGCGACGGGGTCTATGCGCCCCGGGGGGAGAATGCTTATCCACTGCTGTTCCAGAGCCCGGACATGCCCGACCCGGCGCTTTTCGACGACCGCACGGATGGAGTGACACCGGCGATCTGGGCGGGGCGGCTTGACGAGTTTCCCGTCACCATGGTGGATGGGGACCATAGCGGCCCCCTGGTTTACCGAAAATCCTGCGTGGACCTGTCGCGGCTCGACCACGATGCGGCGCTCGCGGTGTTCTGGTCCTACGTGTCCAAGCTGCCCCGCCTGAGAGGTCACATGGCGCGCGACCCGCGGTTCCGCGGGCGCAGCGCCCGGGACATCATGGCCGACTACCTGACCCGCTATTTCAGCCCAAACCCCCGGGTCGAAGCGGCCGTGGCCGCCGCTCTCGGCCCCCTGGCCCGCCCGGTGATCGGCGCGCATCTGCGCTACACCGACATGGCCGGGCCCCTGGAGGCCGTGAAGCAGAGCCTCGCGGCCCTGCGCACTCAGATGCCGGAGGCCCCGATCTTCCTGGCCACCGACAGCGCCCGGGCCCAGGATGATATCCGCGCAACCTTCGGGGATGTGCATATCACCGAGAAGTACCTGCCCAAGGACGGCCGACACCTGCACGGCGCGCAGGCAGACGGCATCGACCCGGTCCTGGAAGCGGAGAACGCGATGATCGACATGTGGGCGCTGGCCCGCTGCGATCACCTTGTCTATTCAAAGAACTCGACCTTTTCCGGGACCTCCGCGATCATCGGTGGGCTGTCCGGGGACCGTCTGGTCAATGTAGATCGTTTCAACCCCAAGATCGTGATAAAACGATTCCTGCAGGATTATCTCTGAACCGCGCCAAATGGATGCCGATCCGACGGGGTGCGCGGACCCCACCCCATGGGACAGGATCACCATCGCGGACCGATCCGCAACAACCGTCAGAACGGGGAGCGTGATGTATGAGTACGGTTGAGCTGCCCTCCAGACCCACTGCCTTCCAGGCGGCCCGGGATGCCCGTGCGCCCGTGCTCGTCACGCTGGCCCTGGTCGCGATCTGCATTCCGGTCCAGTTCGCGGCAGGGCCTTTGGTGCTCAGTCCGATACGGTTTTTACTGCTGATCTGTACCGTACCACTCTTCATCCGTCTGGTGACGGGCAGTTATGGCAGGATCTTGTTTGTGGATGTCTTGATAGTGGCCCATGTGGTCTGGCAGCTAGTCGCAATGCTACACAATAACCCGGAGAGCGCTGTGCAGTTCGTCGGCTCAAACGGGTTGGAGTTTTTGGGAGCCTACCTGGTGGCACGCTGTGGCATCAGGAATCGGGATGACTTCGTCGCTTTTATCAAGTTGTTCATGTTACTGATCCTGTTGCTGATGCCGTTTGCAATGATCGAAACCCAGACCGCGCGCCCTGTAATCCCGGACTTATTCAGAAGCCTTGGATTGCAAGGGCTCACAGATGTTCGGGCGGACAAGCGCCTGGGACTCGAACGCGCACAGGTGGTGTTCCCTCACCCGATTCATTACGGCCTGTTCTGCTCCACAGCTCTCGCGCTAGTCTATCTGGGGCTTCAGGATCGCATGCCACGACCCAAAAGAATTATGCTGGCATTCGCGATCATAATCAGCACCGTCATGTCGGTCTCGAGCGGCGCACTTCTTCCGCTCATGATCCAGATCAGCCTGATCGCCTGGGCTGGGATCACCCACAGAACCAAGTATCGCTGGTGGCTCTTGATCGCGATTTTGGCGCCCTGCTACCTTTTGTTGGAAATAATTTCTGACCGGCCCGCACATATCGCCCTTCTCTCACATCTCACCTTCAATGCGCATAATGTCTACTGGCGTACGATCATCTTCGATTATGGCATGCTGAATGTCTGGGCTAACCCGATCTTCGGGCTGGGCCTGAAGGACTGGGTGCGCCCGTCCTTCATGCATTCGGGCTCAATGGACAATTTCTGGCTCCTGAACGCGGTCCGCTTCGGGGTTCCAGGCTTTCTGACGGTCGCGGGTGCGTTCGCCATTGCTCTTTTCCGTATCATGCACCTTCGCTTTCCGACGGACCACCCTTTGCGGCAGATACGCCTGGCTTACGTAGTCGGCATGATCAGCCTGCTTCTAACCCTATGCACGGTGCATGTCTGGGGACCAGTCTATTCACTGGTTATGCTATTCATGGGTAGCGGGATCTGGCTGATTACTGCCGACACGGCGGCCGAAACCTTCGATGAGACATCTGCAACCGAACCTGCCCGGCCCCAAAGCCGTTATACTCGCTTCGCAACACAAACGGTTCCGAAAACCTCAAGGGCAAACGCCGGAACTCGTAAGGCGGCGGCTGTCAGGTCGCGCCACGGCACTGGCGCATCAGGTCCGCCAGAGCGTTCTCATAGACAGTCAATTTCTGCCGGCCGCGGACCAGGGCGGCGCTGACCTCGGTTTTTAGCTCCACGCGCGCGGCAAACCCCTCGAGGATTCGCCCCGCCAGGCTGGCCTCGTCCAGAACCGTGCAATCCACCGTGCGCATATAGCCGAGACTGCCGAACAGCCCCTCGAACTTGCGGCTGTAGGCCATAGGCACCACCGGTACGCCCGCGGAAAAGGCCGCAATGCAGGCATGCATACGCGCCCCGACGAAAAAATCCATCCCGGCTATATAACTCTTGGCCTCCGAGGGCGTGGTAAAGCGCGGGGCCACCTGCACCCCGTCGAACGCGGCCGCGAGGTCGAGGCTGACTTGGTAGTCGTCCTCCACCGCGCCCTGTTCATGAGTGATCACATGGGGCACTAGGTGCAGCTCGCAGCCCTCGGCCTGGAAGGCCGCGATCAGGCCCTTCATCAGCGCCGGGTAATCGAGCGAGAGCCCGAACATGTTCTTGCCCGTGTATCCCCCGTTCATCAGCAGGCCCGAAACGTTGAGCCCGACGCGCACCGGACCGCCGGGCACTCGGGGAACGGGCGGGGTATAGGGCAGGCGCAGTGCCACGTCCGAAACCTCAAGGATGTCACGGGTCACGCCGAGCGCGCGCGCGGCCTGAGTTGACATCCCGTCCCGGGTGGCCACGATCGCGCTGCGCGCCAGCGTGTCCCGGGCCAGGACCTGCGAGCGCTTGCGGGTGAAGGGGCCGAGCGTTTGCGGCGCCACCACCAGCGGGGTCCGAGCCAGGTGGGTGAGATATTTCCAGACGAAGAGCCGGGTCAGACGACCGCTGCCATAGATATCGGCGAAACTGTCCCCAGCCCCGATATCCACCACCATGTCCATCTTCCTCAGCAGGGCGAAAACCCTGCGCGGATCGGCGATCTCCCGACTCCGGACCTGGCGAATTGTGACATCCGGGCCGTCCACATAGGGCGGGCGCGGATCCTTCCAGTCGATGATAGTGATGGCGATCCGGCAGTCGGCCTGTTCGGCAGCGGCGCGCAGGATCGCGATCTCGGCCACGGTGAGCGCGCCGACCCCGAGATTGTCCGACACGGCGGAATGGAACAGTAGGGCAATCTGGACGGGGCGGTCGTCAGTCATGGGAAGATCCGGAAGGCAATGTAAAGAGGCGCGGGCGCCCGGGCTTACGGCGCAGGCTGCGCCTTATCATTCCGAAAAAGTTACGCAGGTTGCGGCCCAAGGGGTTCTGGGCGGCCGCCGCCTTCAAGGTGAGGCCGCGATAGTCGGGAACCGGGCGCCCGCAAACCCGCAGGCCCGCTAGTCGCGCCAAGAGCGCCCGTCGACGTTCCCGCTGACCCGGCTGAATGGCGGCGAGGATCGTGGGATCAAACGGTGCAGTCTCAAGACGTCCAGCAGCTTGGGCCGCAGCCAGGATCTGCTGCCCCTTCACCGTACGGGCCACAATCAAGCTGACGCCCTCCTGTTCATCGAATAGAGGATAACCTTTCTCGTCTGCTTCCCATGCATCGGCACAGACAAGGTCTGCCGCGGTACCTGTGCCGTCGGCACAGATCTTGCATCGGTGCTGGACATGACGGGACAGGATCCTGCCCCAACTGTCATGGTAACTCATCTGCCGGGTGGTGCCATCCGCGAGGGTCGCAGTGGCATATCCCGGCCAGCCATTGCCGCGATAGCGGAACGCAACCGTATCTTGGTAGGGCGCTTCAAGGGCCGCAAGCACCTCCAGGCCCCCCCGCAGGGATGGAACCCCGGCACAGAAAAACGACAACAGAACCGGCACCCGCGCTGCTAGACCCGGGTCTTGCTCCTGGAGGGCCCGCAGGGCAGCGACATCGCAGGGCTTGCCAACGAAGGCGAAACGCTGAGCTGGACTGGCGGTCAGGCGCGCATGCAGCCCCTCCAGGGGCGCCGACGGGGCATAGCGGGACCCGGCTGCTGCCAGAACGCCTTCGGACCGGGTGGAGAGCACCGTGCCGTTGCCAATGCTGAGTTGCGGAGCCGCTGCGGTCTGGATCACCCCATCCACCGCTCCTGTCTCCAGAAGATGACACAGCAGCATCGACAGCGCCCCCCCCGAAGAGCCTGCGAAACGCAAGTCCGGATCCGTGGCCCAGCCCGTCTGCATCTCCAGATAAGGGCCCCAGAGCACCGAGGGTGTCCGCCCTGCATCCTCGACCCTTTGGCCGAGACCCGGGCAGATCGCGGCGATCGTGTCCTCTTCGACCGGGCTCAGCGGGGCCGATTGAACCGGGCGCAGGAAGCCAGGCTCCACCAAGGCCATGCGCAGCTTGTCGGGAGCGATGCTGGCGCAGCCCCCGCAGCCGGCACAGAGATCGCCGGCCTGGACCCGACGCAAGGCAGGGCTGTCAGGGGGCACGCGCGAGGCGGGGCCGAGTGTGTCGGCGGGCATGGGACCGGGCTCAGCAGGCATCGATGAAACCCGACAGGCGAACGATCAGGGCCCGGTGGGCGGCGCTTTCGGCCTCATGCATGGGCGCCAGGCTGGCCCGCCGCTCGAGCAGCGGGCCGAGATCCGAGGTCTCCCAGGCCACGTGCAGGCCCGGCAGGTCAGTGACCTGCTGCGCGGTGGCGTGCTGGTGGTTGTTGCGATGCTCCCCGCGGGCTGCGTCGCGCGGGCAGATGATCAGGGGCTTGCCCATGCGCCGCGCCGACAGGATGGTGCCGATCCCCGCATGGGCGACCACAACCTCCGCCGCCGCGAAAAGCGCCTCGAACCGCGGCGGCGGCAGGTGCGCATGGACCGTCAGGCCGGGCCAGGTCCCGGGATCGGGTCCCACTTGGGCCGTGACCTCGAGCTGCAGCCGCGCCGCCTCTTCTGCCATGGCCGCAATCAGCCGGGGAAAGGGCAGTTGGGTGCCCACCGTCACGAAGATCACAGGACGGACCCCGCGAACTCGGCCCCGCTGTCCCGGGCGATATGATCCCACTGGGTCAGCCAGAGATCGGCGACCCGACGTGCGTATCGTCCGGACATGGACATCTCGTCCGCATTGGCCACCGAATCCACCCAGATCGTCCGCGCCCCCAGAACCCGGCCAAGGGCCAGGGCGATGACACCGGGCAGGGCCCCGGTCGAGATCACGACATCCGGGCGTTCCCGTCGCAGCAGTCGCAGAACCTGCCAGGCACAGACCAGGACCGCGCGCTTCTCGTGCCGGTTGCAATCGGAGATGATCGTGGCGGGCGCTGCACCGAACTGCTCGGGCAGGGTCTCCAGGGTCGTGGCAAAGACCACGTCATGTGCCGAGAAGGCAGGCCGCATCAGCATCAGCTGCTGCCAGTGCCCCCCCGCGGAGGCGAGCGCGAGAATCTTCTTCATGGAACCCGTGATGAGACCGGCAGATGAATATTCGTCTTATCTCTATGCCATCTCCGGAAAGGTGTCTCTCGAAAAGCCCCCCAACCGCCTCCGAAAGTGATGGTCAGGCGGTTCGTGACCGTTTTCACACGGTCAGCACGGCCGACGGAACGCCTAGGGTCAGGACGCATTGAATTTCGCTGCGCTGCGTGATTCACGGCTCGGAAAACGGAGCGGTGACATGAGTGACCTTTACTGGCTGACCGACGAGCAGATGGCCAAGCTTTCCCCTTTCTTCCCGAAATCGCACGGCAAGCCTCGCGTTCACTGCCCGGCAGGGTATTGCGCAGCAATGTCCCGAGAGGGGATGATCGGCGTGTGTTGAGCGGGATTATCTTGATCAATGGCAATGGCTTGCGTTGGCGCGACGCTCCTGCCGCCTATGGTCCACACAAGACGCTTTACAGCCGCTGGAAGCGTTGGAGCGAGAAAGGCATCTTTGCGCGGATGATGACCGATCTCGCTGCGGCGCACGGCGAACAGAAGACTGTGATGATCGACGCGACATACCTCAAGGCACATCGAACTGCGACCAGCATGGCCGCTAAAAAAGGGGGCGTGGTCGCCTGATCCACTGCCCGTCAGGCGATTGCGAGGCAATCTGCCGAGAGGGGGTCGCACCAAGGGCGGCATGAACACCAAGCTGCACGCAATCTGTGAAAGCCAGGGAAGACCAATCGATCTGTTTGTCACCGCCGGACAGGTCAGCGATTATATCGGCGCACGGGCACTGCTCAGCGGCCTGCCAAACGTCAAATGACTGCTCGGAGATCGTGGTTATGACACTGACTGGTTCCGAGAAGCGTTGAAAGACAAAGGGATACGCGCCTGTATCCCGGGTCGAAAGCAGCGAAAGACGACGGTCAAATACGACAAGCGCCGATACAAACGGCGCAACCGAATCGAGATTATGTTTGGCAGGCTCAAGGATTGGAGACGCGTCGCGACACACTATGACCGCTGTCCCGGGGTCTTCCTCTCAGCCATCGCACTCGCTGCTGTCGTGATCTACTGGTTATGAAGCCTGACCCTAGGCCGCGAGAAAGTCATTCTCGTCCTCGGCGGGATCTTCTTCGTCCGGTGGGATCCGCTGTTCGGCGAGATCCTCCCGGAAGAAGGTGGAGACATTCTCCAAGGTGATCGTGCCGGTGTCGTCTTGAAGGGCCGGCGCTGGGTCTTCGGTGGCCTGGCGTCCGCCGAAGAAAGCAAAGAAGCTTTCGAGAAAGCGCTGAATGAGCACACCCTCAGGCTCCTCTTCCTCAGCCACCGACGGGGCTACCGGCTCCTCCGGCTCTTCCTCGCTCACTGGCGGCTCGAGCTCTTCGGGCTCTTCTGGTTCCTCCGGAAACCGGTCTCCGATCTCAAGCACCGATCCTGCAGGCGGGGTGGTCATCGAGAAGTAATCGATCTCCCCTTCGGCGCTGCGCCCCCGGCCCTCTCCCAAGGTGAGGTCGTATTGCGACCCCGAGATGGTGCCTTCGACGTCGGTCCGGCCGAGTTCCTCGCCGTCCAGAGACAAGCGCATCTGCCCCGCATGGCTGTCGAAATCGACCGCGATGTCAGCCCATTCGCCCTTCTCAAGAAGGTTACCCTCGGTGCGGATCTCGTAAACGTCGGCATCGGTCTCGATTTTGAGCCATAGCCCCTTCTCGTCTGTCACCCGCAGATCGACCGCCTTGAGCCATTTCACCAGCCAGCCGTTTTTTTCGAACGCGTCCGGTTTGAATGAGACGTCCATGGACAGGGTATGAAGCGTCTCGAACTCTGGGTTTCCGCGGGTCACCTCGAAAACACTGTCGCCATCCAGAGTGAACACGCCCTTCTTGGAGAACGCTTCGCCATTGGGATCGACAATCTCGACACCGTCGCCAAAGGTTTCGGAACGGGCGAAATCCGCCTCGAACAGGCCGTTTCCGCGGATGTCGACGGATCTCGTGGCGCTGTCGGAACTGCCATCAGGCGCAAGGACATCGAGCGTGACCTCGTGCAGCCCCGGCGTGTCGAAAGTTACCGTGACCTCCAGGCCCTCCAGGACGGTGCCATCGGCCAAGGTCCAGAAGACTTGTGCAGTCTCGGGATCAACCAGTTGTCCATCCACAGTCGAATAGCGGGCCGACAACTCCACCGCTGCGCGGTCCTCGAGACTGGGCTGCTGGGAGATCACGGCGTTCACCGGGGCCTCGCTGGGCGTCCAAGTGCTGGCCTCAGCGCCAGAGACCCCGTTGAGTGGGCTATCGGGCCGGAATTGCAAGTCGTAGACGTCCGTCTGGCCATCGGCGGCAAGGCCGATCACATGGGCATAGGCATAATTCGGCGCACTCGGATTATCGTAGTCCAGAAAGTAATTGGTCTCGGCCTGGTCCTCGGTTTCGATCCGGACCAAGTGAGCGACATTGCCAGCGGTCTCGACTTCCAAGCTGTTGCGTACCAAGATCCAGGGAGGGTTGGAGGCCGGTACGGCATCAGCCGTCTGGGACAGCACGGCGCCCTCGTTCCAAAGCACCGAATTGTTGGCAACCTCGACCCCTTGGTATCCGATGATCCCGATGCCATTAGACATGCCCGAATGGATGACATTGTCCGTGATCGTCAGGTTTTGACCATAAACTCCCTCCAAAGGGTCTCCCGCGTCATCGAAGGCCTCGTTCTGTACGAGAATGCCCTGAGCAGCGGAGCCTTCGCCCGCATTGAGCAGGTTACCGGTAATCGTCAGGTCGGTGTTGGTCATCCCCTCTGGGAACCCGGTCCAGAACTGGATCATGTCTGGGTGGTTGTACTCGTTGGTCGCACCCAAGAAATCATGGATGTGATTGTCCGAGACCAGAACATTGTTCACGCCGCCGCCGCGAATACCGTCCCCCTGCAAGGCGGAGATGTCGTTGCCGGTTACGATCGTATCGCGTACCCCTGCCAAACTGATACCGTGGTAGTAATTCGAGATCGTGCTGTCGGCGAATAGAACGTCCGAGGCATTGCGCAGATAGACGGCATCCTCGGCCTTCACGGTGTCGTCATCGAAGCCGAGGGGGGCTTCGGCAGTGCTGGTCATGGTCAGATCGACGAATTGCAGATGCGCTCCGGACTTTACATAGATGTCATGGAGATGGCCTGACCGCTCGAATCCGTAATCCCCGCTATCGATCGTCACATCGGTCAGGCTGAGATAGACACTGTTGTCGATATAGACCTGCTTTAATTGCGCGGGGTTGTTCGAGTCTTGGGAGGTGATCAGAACCGCGCTCTCGGCACTATCGCCGAGGTTGCGCGCATCCAATCGGTAGGGACCAGCCTCACCCGAGAGCAGAACCGTACCCCCGGTCGTGCCAGCAAGCTCCGCCACAGCGGCATTGAGTTCTTCTGTGCTGGAAACAAGGATGGTGGCGTTTTGATGGGCAGTGTAATCCTTGAAGTAGGAGGAACCTGACATGGAGCGGTGAGACCTTTTCGGTACGTGGTAGTGCCTGATTTTGAGCGTATGCTTAAGAAGCCACTGGCTAACGCGTCTGACTTGGGCGTTCTAGAATAGTGCAATCGGGGACACTAGGGTCAGTGTGAACCTGTCGCGGAATTATGCCGCTCCTTTGAACACGTATCGTGTCGCAAAGGAGAATGGACATGGCATCACAACCGAGCCCGAAGACCGCTGCGCGCCTCTTTCGGCTTTGTTTCTAAAAACAAGCCTCTAAGCGGGGCAGCCAGCACCGGACTGCCAGAAAAGTTGCAAAACGCTAACGGTTGCGCCTTCCTGACACCTTTATTTCCGGACCATATCTGCGATGCCGACAGGGTCGCCGCGTGGCAAGATTCGAAAGGAAGTCCAACATGTTGAAGGCTGCGGGGGTGGTGTTTGCAAGCCAGGGGCTGGTCACGGTGATCCTGTTTGCTCGCAATATACTTATCGCACGGCTTATTTCGGTGGAGGACTTCGGTATCGCGAGCAGTTTCGCGATCGCCTTTGCCTTCATCGAAAGCGCTACGAATGTGGGGCTCAACCGGCTGGTCGTCCAGGATCGGGATGGGGATGATCAGCTTTTCGTCGATGTGCTTCACCTGTTTCAGGTGGTCCGAGGTCTGCTAGGCGCCGGGGTCACGCTGATCCTAGCCGCACCCTACGCTGGGCTGCTGAACATCCCCGAGGTGACCTGGGCCTTCATGGCGCTGGCGTGGGTACCTTTCATACGCGGGTTTCTCAATCTCGATATGTTCCGCATTCAGCGCAGGATGGATTTCCAAGCCTTCGCGCGAGCGAGCGTCCTGTCGGCTCTGTCGTCGATCCCGGTGGTGGTGCTGATCTACCTAATCATCGGGGATTATCAGACCATGCTTTGGGCGATCATCGGGCATCAGACAGTGTTGGTGGTCTTATCGCATCTGATGGCCAAAAGGCCCTTCGGCCTCGCTTTCGAGCCCACGATCCTGCGCCGGGCCTTGGGGTTCGGCACGCCGCTTCTGCTGAACGGACTGGTGATGTTCACAGTGATCAATGGCGACCGGCTGATCGTCGGGAACCAACTAGGTGTCGAGACGCTTGCCTGGTTCTCTGCGGTGTTCATGATCACCTACACACCTACAACCGTCATGGCGAACACGATGCAATCAGTCTTACTGCCGCGCCTATCGGGGCTTCAGAATACACGGGAGGAGTTTCTTGTCGCCGCCGAAGATGCAATGGCCTTGGGATTTCTGATCGGGATCGTGGTGGCGGTCGGGATCGCTCTCTTCGGACCGATCCTGCTTCTGTTGGCGTTCGGGAACAAGTTCGCACCCGGCCTAGAGATCCTCCTGCTGATGGGTGTCGTGCAGGCCGTGCGCATCAGCAAGCTAGGTCTATCGATGATTGCCTTGGCCCGCGGAACCACCACCAATATGCTCTATGCCAATCTGGCGCGCCTTCTCGTGCTTCCCGCAGGCTTGGGCGCGCTGATGCTCGGACATGGGATCGAAGGCTTGCTGCTCGCCTCCCTGGGTGGAGAACTGCTGGGTCTGCTGGTCTCCAAAGTCCTGTTGCACCGCCAAATCGAGCCTTCCCTGAAAGTGCCCTGGATACTCGTGGGGCTGTCGGGACTGACCTTCGGCTTGATCCTGGTGCTAGACGCGTTGCATCCGCCAACGGTTGAGATCTTGGGCAATGTTTATCCCGCACAACTCGCCCTACTAATCCTTGTCGGATTAGCCGCCTTGAGCACACGCCCTGTACGCAACCTAGTGCGGGGTAAGAAACATCCTGCTCAGGCACAAAAACCGGAAAAACCTTGAACTACTTGTCGGTCTGTATGGAAGTTGGAGTTCCCCCGGTTTGATGGACGGTTAAGTGCAATTCTTGCAGATTTGCCCCAGGAAGACCGCCAGGTGCTGTGCGACGCCTTATCAGGCGACATTCCTATCCCAGCTGTGGCTAAGCAATGAGAGGACGTTGGTTGTGACCTGGATCGGATCGGCGAACTAAAACGGGCACTTCAGTGGTCATCTTGGCGTCGCCAAGGACGGTCGGCCATTCGCCGAAGGCGAGATTGGTCGTGACGACAATCGAAGAGCGCTCGTAGAGCTTTCTGATGAAGTGGAACAGAAGCTGTCCGCTGGTCTGCGCAGCTCCTCTTAAATCCGGGCGAGCGTCAGGCGTTCTCGCTTCGACCGCCGCGTATTCTCGGCCAGCAACTCGTCCAACTCCGACCGCCAAGGGTCGATCTTCGGATGGGGTGATGTGCTACCCAACGCGCCCTCGGCCGTTATCAGAGTTTCCGCCCTTTGTTCAGCTTGGCTGCCAGTTCCACGGTGCCAATTCGTTGATGCGGTTGACCTTATGATCGGCGATGTGGCTCAGCACCCAGGTCAGCCAGGCTTCCGGATCGACGCGGTTCATGCGGGCGGTCTCGATGAGGGTGTAGGCGACCGCTGCGGCCTTGCCGCCGCCTTCCGAGCCCATGAAGCGATAGTTCTTCCGCCCAAGTGTCAGCGGTCTGATTGATCGCTCACAGATGTTGTTGTCCAGATCGAGCTGGCCGTCTTCGAGATAGGCCCGCGCCTTGGGCATGCAGCCGAGGGCGTATCGAATGGCCTCGGCCAGACTGGTTTTTCCCAAGATTTTCGGCAGCTGCTGCTTCAGCTAGGTCTCCAGATCGTCGAAGATCGGCTTGGCCCTGGTCTGTCGCAGGGCGACCCGTTCGTCGGGCGGCTTGTAGCGCGCCTCCTTTTCGCTGGCATAGAGCCTGGCGATGCGTTCGATGGTTTCCTGCGCAATTGTGGATCCGTTGCGCTCGAAGACATCCACGAACTTGCGGCGGACATGCACCATGCAGGCCTGTTCCGTGGCCAGCCCCGCGCCGAACAGCCCGTTGTAGCCAGTGAACCCATCGGCATGCACGATGCCCGTATAGCCCTTGAGGTAGGCGGCGGGATATTCACCCTTGCGATCCACGCTGAACTGATACCAGGCGCAGGGCGACGCCTGGCCGCACCATGGTCGTTCATCGCGGACATAGCTCCACATCCGCGCGGTCTGGGTCCTGCCGGTCTAGCCTCCGACCTGCATCTTGACCGGGGTGTCGTCGGCAAAGAGCGTGGCACCGGCGCGGGCCAGCTTTGCTCCCTGAATTCCGTCGGGTATGGGTTTCTCGTTCTCGGCATGAAAAACACTCTCCTTCATCAGTGAAAAAGTGACCATCAAACCGGGGGAACTCCAACTCCAGTTCTCGGAAGTACTACAGGCTGATATCGGCTCCTAGCGGTCGGGCACCCAACTCCAGTCGTACCAGTCCCGCTCCGCCGCTCCCGCCACCGCACCTATCCGGCGGTTGTCCAAGAACTCCCCCGGCAAAGGCCGTGCCATCTCGATGGCCTCGCGCGGAGTTGTCGGCAGGTAGACCCCCGGCTGCGGCCCATCGGAGGTCTGGATCAGCCCGGGCCCGCCAAAGCGGATCCGCATAGACCGGCCCAGATCTGTCGAGCGCAAGCCGTCGTCATTGTCATTCCAGCCCGGTTGGTTGCGCTGACGGCCAAGAGTCGCAGAGATGTTGTGATGCACACGAACGTCGGCGCCAGTAAGGAGAAGCCGTGCCCCCTGCCAGTCCGGATTGAACCCATCGGCGCTCGTATGGGGGCGGCCATCGCCGTTGGCATCACCAGGAAACGGCTGAAGCAGGCTATTGTGGTGCACATACAGGCCGCGATTATCCGGATCCGAGAACCGGATCCCGTTTGGCGAGGTGATCCAGAGCACATTGTGCCGGATCTTGAGGTTGCTGTAGCCCTCGGGGCCAACCACGTTATTGGAGAAGAACCCTTGAGGTCCTGGCTTGGCGCCGCGCAGGTCCCACTGGTCCACCCCTTTGCCGTTGCACGCGATGCGCAGCACTTCCCAGGGTCCGGTGATCTCCACCACTTCGGCAGGCCGACCATAGGCGGTCATGACCTGCCCCTCGGGGGGCAGCACACGCAGCACGCCCTCGGAGGGGAGCTTCTGGATTCCCAACTGCACCCGGCGCTCGGGGCAGCGCGCTGCCGGCAGACGGGTCGTGCCAGGGGCTTCGAAGCGGTGCAACAGGCTTGGCTCGAAGGGTAGATCATCGGGGACAGGCATAGGATCAGTCGCCCGGAACCCGGTGATAAAGCCGGGCTGCCGCGTGCCTTCGGCTCCCATATAAACGATATTGCCCTCGATCGTTACATCCGAGACGCCACAGGCAATCTTCGCGACCGGAAACATGTGGATCGCGTCGGGGTGATACTGATTGTTGGACCAGATATTCTCCATGATGTTATTGCGAAACACGATATTGCGGCTCTGACGGCAGCGCCCCTCGGGCAGGCGTACCGCCGAGATCCGCAGCATGTCGCCCCAGCCGTGCCGGGTGCGGGTATGCTCCACCAGGATATCCTCCCCCTGGAGTTGCATCGAGTTCATCAACCCGCTGAAGGTAACGTCCCGGATCGTTAGCTCCAGGGCATACCCATTAATCCCATTGAGGATTCGCTCGACCGGCAGCGCCCCTGCAAAGGCTTCGCCCAAAGGGCCACGAAAGGCGACGCGTTCGATCACCATGTTGCGCGTTGGAATGCCCTTCCAGCCAAGCTCGAGCGCATTGGTCACACCGCGAAAACCCAGATCACTCAGGCGTGTCACTTGGGGTGCGTCCAACTCGAAGACCAGGTCCCGCAAGATTAAGTCACCATTAGGCCGATCATCGGTCGAGCCCATGATCCAACGCGACAAGATCGCAGGATTAGCCGGATCGCGTGAGGTGACCACCATCGGGCGAGCTGGATCGAGCCCCACGAAGGCCCCGCGATGGGCGTGCCACTTGAAGTTTCCGAACCGCCCAGGACCCAGGCATAGGGTCAGACCCGACTTCTCCGCCGCCGGAAGACGCAGGGCCGCGTCCAACTCTGCATCCGTAGCTACGCAGAGATGATCGGCCCGGATCGCCACTGGCACGGACAGGGTCCCGTCGCTCAGAAGCCCTTCCCATGGCGTGGTGGGCGGCGCCGCCAGGCTCAGCCGCCCGTCGCGCACCGAGAAAACCGCTCCCTCGACGAAATACTGCCCATCGCCCAGCTCCGTGGGCACCGCCGCACTGTCCGGCGCGTTGCGCAGCCCGAACACCACCGGCGCGGGCCCGACCGGCGCCTCCGGGCCGGCCGCCCGCGTCGGCGCCGCGAGGATTTCCGCCGCCCCCGTCCCTGGGGCCAGTAGCCACAGACCACAGAGCACCACACGCAGGCCCTGAAGACGGGGAAACAAAAGATCACGATACATCATGGGGTCAGTCTAGGTCACACACTCATAAATGACGAGCGAGGTCTGAGGATTGCTTGTTCACTTTTGTAGAGGAGGAGAGCAGCATGGCCCAAAGTCGCTACGAACTGACGAACTTTGAGTGGTCGATTATCGAACCGCTTTCGCCAAACAAGTTAGTGTCTGAGCACGTGGTGTAATTTCTGCGCCTTTGACGGGGCTCTGTTGCACAAATCGGGTGAAGGCCAAGGTTCCCCTTTCCCCGGATGGATTCATCTTAGGGTCAGGACGCATTGAATTTCGCTGCGCTGCGTGATTCACGGCTCGGAAAACGGAGCGGTGACATGAGTGACCTTTACTGGCTGACCGACGAGCAGATGGCCAAGCTTTCCCCTTTCTTCCCGAAATCGCACGGCAAGCCTCGCGTTCACTGCCCGGCAGGGTATTGCGCAGCAATGTCCCGAGAGGGGATGATCGGCGTGTGTTGAGCGGGATTATCTTGATCAATGGCAATGGCTTGCGTTGGCGCGACGCTCCTGCCGCCTATGGTCCACACAAGACGCTTTACAGCCGCTGGAAGCGTTGGAGCGAGAAAGGCATCTTTGCGCGGATGATGACCGATCTCGCTGCGGCGCACGGCGAACAGAAGACTGTGATGATCGACGCGACATACCTCAAGGCACATCGAACTGCGACCAGCATGGCCGCTAAAAAAGGGGGCGTGGTCGCCTGATCCACTGCCCGTCAGGCGATTGCGAGGCAATCTGCCGAGAGGGGGTCGCACCAAGGGCGGCATGAACACCAAGCTGCACGCAATCTGTGAAAGCCAGGGAAGACCAATCGATCTGTTTGTCACCGCCGGACAGGTCAGCGATTATATCGGCGCACGGGCACTGCTCAGCGGCCTGCCAAACGTCAAATGACTGCTCGGAGATCGTGGTTATGACACTGACTGGTTCCGAGAAGCGTTGAAAGACAAAGGGATACGCGCCTGTATCCCGGGTCGAAAGCAGCGAAAGACGACGGTCAAATACGACAAGCGCCGATACAAACGGCGCAACCGAATCGAGATTATGTTTGGCAGGCTCAAGGATTGGAGACGCGTCGCGACACACTATGACCGCTGTCCCGGGGTCTTCCTCTCAGCCATCGCACTCGCTGCTGTCGTGATCTACTGGTTATGAAGCCTGACCCTAGAGCACGGCCCGAAAGGCTCGGACTAATCAAGCCGCACCTCTGCGGCAGAGACCCCGTGCCCAAATCACTTGACCCGGACGACCCCGTTACCGAAGGCCTGACCCTATTAGGACCCGGGCACAGTACCAGAGCGCTCACACCCTGAGCCCCAGCTCCGACAGCAGCAGCTCGTCGCGCACTGCGAAAGCCTCCAGCCGCCGGATGCCCGCATCGCTCTCGAACCGGGCCGCAAGCATCGGCCAGCGGCGCTCCTGGTGGGCGTCATCCGTGGCCCGGCGGAAGGTCTCGGTCACCGAGATCTCCAGCCCCCGGGCGGCCATGTCCGCCTCCAGCGCACCCAGCTCCCGGATCGAGTAGATCCGGCTCATCCGCGGCACGTTGGACAGGGCCGCCTGCAAGGCGGTCTCCTCGTCCAGCGCCTGGACCTCGCGCCAGCCCAGCATCCGCCGCGTGGCGAAATAGGAGGTATAGAAATTGTCGTAATGGGCCCGGATGAACCCCTGCCAGGCCGCATCGCCACCGAAGAAATACTCTTCCGCGGACATGGTCAGGATCCGCCGCAGCCCCCGCAGATGCGGCTCCTGGGGCTGTTCGAGCACCTCGTCGGCCCGGGCCCGGGCCATTTTCAGCACATAGAGATAATAGGAGGCCAGCCGCTCGAACGGGTCGCGCAGCACGGTGAAGACGAAGGCCCCGGACGGCAGGGTATCGGTCTCGCCCCAGTCGAGCGGCCCGGAATAGAGACTGTATCCTGGCGGCATCTGCGGCGCACCCGCCGCCACCTGGTTGTAGCGGCGCACCGGCGAGACGGTCTCCGGGCCCAAGGCGCGGGCCAGTTCTTCATGGATGGTCTGCCCGGCGGTCTTGGGGATGTGCAGAAAGACCAGCGGGGCGGTCGCAGAAACACTCATGCAGAAACCGGCGCCACATGTCCTGCGGCAATACCCAGATCCGCCCGCAACCGCTCCAGCACCGTCCGGGCCGGATCGGCATCGGGATCGAAGGGGATGACCCGACCGTTCCCGGCCGCCGCCACGGCCGCCCCCTGGGCGCCGAGATCGAAGGCATAGACCGGCAGGCCACTGGCCAGCGCCTCATGGGTGGTGAAGGAGAAGGTCTCGGGCCAGACCGAGGGGATCAGCCAGCAGGTGATGCCGTATTTCCCGACGATCTGCGCCAGATCCGCGATCCGGTAGGTGCCATGGACCGCCATTCCCTCGGGCAGCCCGAAGGCCGGGTCGATATTGCCGATCAGGACCAGGCCCGGATCGGTCGGCCGCGCGCCGCTGCCATGAAGGGTGCGGGCCATGTCCTGCACCAGCTGGGCCCCCTTCTGCACCCCGATATTGCCGAGCACTCCGACCACGGGGGCCGCGTCGGGCCCCGGCACGGGGATGCGCGGCACCTCGTTCAGCAAACGGTGGGGCCGGACGCGGATCGCCGCCCGGGCCGCCGGGTAGGCTTCTGCGACCAGGTCCCGGCTACTTTCGGAAAAGACCGTGATCTCGCGTGCCGCGGTCATCAGCGGCCCCCAGGCCGCGCGCCAGCCCGCCAGATCCAGAAGCCCCTGGTCCGGGCGGGCAATTCCATGGGCCGGATCGGCGGTGTCCAGCGGCGGCAGCCCGCGGAACACATGGTCGCTGTCCAGCAGACAGTAGGACGGGCTCAGGGGGAAATAGTCATGCACCAGCACCTCGACCGGGTCGCGCATGGCGAACTTGCGCAGTGACAGCAGCAGCGCCGGCAGCTCCGCCGGGTCCGCATCCCCCACCCCGCAGGAATAGATCAGCCGCCGCGCACCCACGGGCGCCAGCAGCGCCTGCACGAAGCCGAACTCGTCGGTCCCGCCGGCGACCTGGCCAGCAGGGGTAACCACCTCGACCTGCCAGCGTTGCGGCCCGCCAACCCGCAGGATCACTGCCCCGCCGATCCGATCCACATCCTCGGCCACCCGGCGCGCCAGGTCGTCTTCGGCCCCGCCGCCCAGGGAATGGGCCAGGTAGATGGGCAGGGCCGCCTCCGCCGCCCGGGCCCGCGCCGCCACCAGCCCGACCGCCAAGGCCACCCGGGGCGTGATCAGCGGATCGGCCGCGATAAAGCCCTGCACCTCCCGGTCATAGCTCGGGTAGCGCTTGGCGACGATCTGGTTGTTGGTGTGAATGAGCCGCTGCTTCTCCTCGGACCCGAAGCTCTCGCCGCCCCGATGCTCCACGTAAAGCCCAGGCAGGCCCAGGTGCCGCCCGCCACGGGCGCGCACCTTCTGACACCAGTCGACCTCCTCGCCATAACCGCGCCCGAACACCGGATCGAGCGTCGGGAACCGACGCAGCCAGTCGATATGCATGGCCATGCAGAACCCCACCCCGGTGGGCGCCACCGACAGGGTCGCCTCGGGATGAAAGCCGCGCGCCACCGCGTCCACCGCCTCGGCCTCGCCCGGCGCCAGCATGCTGCGCGCACAGATCACCGGGCTGGAGAAGATCTCCGCGTCGTTGGACATGGGCGTGACGCTGGCCACGTTGTCATGGACCACCATGGGCCGCAGGAGCCGCGACGCCCAGCCCGGCGGCACCAGCGCGTCGGAGTTCAGCAGCACCACGTGATGCCCGCGCTCCAGGGCGGCGGCAAAGCCGCGATTGACCGAGTCGATGAAGCCCAGGTTGGTCTCGTTTTCCAGCAAGCTCACACGCCCGGGCTGGGCCGCGTTCTGGGCCGTGGCCCAGCCGCGCAGCCAAGGCCGAACCTCCGGGTCGGTGGAACAATCCTCGATCACGATGGCGTGCCAGGGCAGATCCGTGTGCTCGGCCACCCGCGCCAACGCGGCCCGGGTCAGATCCAGCGCATTGTAGACTGGCATCACCACGGTGATCGGCAGGTCCGTGGGAAAGGCCAACTCCTCGCCCTCGGCGAAGGTGAAGAGCGCAGTCTCCATCGGCCCGGCCCGGGGCACCGCCTCCAGCGAAAGCGCCCGCTTGATCCGGTCCCGGGTGACCGGGTCACGGCGCAGGACATAGCGGCCCAGCAGGGGCGACATGACCATCAGCTTGCCCAGAAACCGCCACCGCAAACGGCCCCGGGCGCGCCGCAGGGCCTCCAGGCTCATCCCGGCAAGGGGCAGCTCGGCACGCCCGCCTCCGTGATCGAGGGTCAACAGATAAGGAAAGGCCTCCAGCGGCGCGTCTAATTCGAACCCGACATACCGCCCCAAGCCCAGGGCGTTGGCCACATCCTCGCGCGGGATATGCGGGCGGCAGCTGGCCTGCCCTCCGTTCCAGCTCAGGGTGATCCGATCCGCGGTGCTCCAGCCCACCACACGCAGCCGATTACCCCGCGCCGCCACGAGGTCCACATGCCCCAGGGGCTGACCTTCTTCGACGGGCTCCCCGAGGGAAAAACCCGGCAGATCCAGCGTCAGATGGCGATCCGCATAGCGATGGAATACCCCCTTGAGGCGTTGCAACACGACCCTGTTTCCTTCCAGCTGACCCGACCCATCACCGCCCCGCGGCTGTCGCGCTCGCGGTGTAGCCGCCTCACCCCGCCCTGTCCACGCATCGCAACACCGCAGCAGAGCGGTTTGTGGCCTGCGCGTAACGGACCCGGGGCCTCAGCGCCCCAGCACCCGTCCGGCCGTGCGCGCGATCAACACCAAGTCGAAACAGACCGACCGATGCGCCGCATAGATCAGGTCGAGCCGGGCCTTGCGCGGCACGCAGGCCCGCGCATAGACCGCGTCGGTCTCGGCCGGATCGGCGCAGGCCGCCAGCAGCCGCTCCTCATGGGCATGGTAGGTCAGGGTCGCCAGCCCCGTGACCCCGGGCCGGGACCGCAGCACCCGGCCATAGAGCTCGGGAAACCGCTCGACATATTCGCGCAGGGGCGGGCGCGGCCCGACGAAGCTCAGATCGCCGCGCAGGATGTTCCACAACTGCGGTAACTCGTCGAGCCGGGTGCGCCGCAGCCAGCGCCCCGCGGGGGTGATCCGTGCGGCCTTGTCACCGCCCGACACGCCGCTGTCGGCCGCGGCCACGGTCATGGTGCGGAACTTCCACAGGGTGAAGCCGCGCTCCGGCGTGGTCATCCGCTCGGCAGCATGAAAGACCGGCGCACCCTGGCTGAGCCGCAGCCACAGGGCCAGCCCCGCGATCACCGGGCCGAGCACGATCCCCAGCACCAGCGCCAGGATCAGATCGAGCGCACGCTTGCCCGGGGTCACGGGGAAATCTCCTTGCAAAGAGCCTGTTTCAGGGCCGTGTCCGCCCGCCATTCCGCCACGATACCCCGGGCGGTGCCCGCCTCGGGCGGCAACGCCACCAGCCCGGCCAGGCGCGCGGTGTCCAGCACCACCTCCGCCAGGGCCGCCTCCGGCGCGGGCACGGGCCGCCAGCGCAGGCCCGCGGCGGCCAGCAGGGCGGCCATCTCCACCCCCGGGCCGGGCCCGGTGAGGTTGAGCACGCCGGGCAAGGGGGGCCCCGCCGCCTGCCGCACCAGCCCCGCCAGCACCGCCGCCAGGGACGCAGGCCCGAGATAGCTGCGCCGCGGGGTCGTGCCATCTGCAAAGCGGTGCAGGCTCACCGGCACCCCCGGGGTCGCGGCAGACAACAGCGCATCGGCCCCCGCCACATTGCCGATCCTGAGCACGCAGGCCCCGGGCAGGCCCGCCAGCGCCGCCTCGCCCGCCGCCTTGGCCCGGCCGTACTCGCTCAGGGGGGACGGGGGATCATCCTCGGCACAGAGCGCCCGCGCCCCGTAGACCGCCGCCGACGAGGCCCAGAGCAAGGGCCGCCCCCCCGCCACGCGCGCCCCATGGGCCACGGCCCGGGCGAGCGGCGCGATGGCCGCGAAACTGTCGATCGCACGCCCGGGTGCCGGGACCGGCCCCGCCAGGTCGAGCACCACGTCCACCCGGCCGCAGGCCTGCGCCAGGGCCAGCGGGTCCGTGCGCGGATCGAACACCACCCAGTCCCCGGCCCCGCGCACCGCCCCCTGCCGGGCCTGCCAAAGCGGCTCCAGATCGGGCCATGCGCCCCAGTGCCGCCGGAGCATCCCGCCCAGCCGCCCCGTCGCCCCCAGAACCAGAACCCGCACGGTCATCCCGGACCCTCGCCCCCGTCGTCGTTTCCCGAACATGCCTGCGCCCGGCTTGACCACCGGGCGCACCCGACAACCCCCGTCGGAGCCTCCGGCGGGAGTATTTGAAGACCAATGACAGGCAAACGCACGCCCTATTTCAACAGCTGGCCCAGGTATTCGCCGTAATTGTTCTTGCGGAACTTCTCCGCCCGGGCCTGCAGCGCCTCGGCGCTGATCCAGCCCTTGTCGTAGGCGATCTCGTCCGGGCTGCCGGTCTGCAGCCCCTGCCGCCGCTCCAGGGTGCGGACGAAATTCCCCGCATCCAGCAGGCTGCCATGGGTCCCGGTGTCGAGCCAGGCATAGCCCCGCCCCATCCGTTTGACGCTCAGCAGCCCGTCGGCCAGGTACATCTCCAGCAGCGTGGTGATCTCCAACTCGCCCCGGGCGCTCGGCTGCACCTTGCGCGCCCGCTCCGGCGCCGAGCCGTCGAGGAAATAAAGCCCCGTCACCGCGTAATTCGACGGCGGCACCTCGGGCTTCTCGATGATCTGCTTGACCGACCCCGCGCTGTCGAAGGCCACCACCCCATAACGCTCGGGATCGGCCACGTGGTAGCCGAACACCGTGCCGCCCGCGGTCTGGGCGTCGGCCTCGGCCATGATGTCCGGCAGCCCGTGCCCGAAGAAGATGTTGTCGCCCAGCACCATGGCCGAGGGCGCGCCATTCAGGAAGTCCTCGGCCAGGATATAGGCCTGGGCCAGCCCGTCGGGGCTGGGCTGCACGATGAAGGTAAACGACACCCCCCACTGGCTGCCATCGCCGATGGCGCGCTGGAACTGGGCCTGGTCCTCGGGGGTGGTGATGATCGCGATCTCGCGGATCCCGGCCAGCATCAGCACGCTGATCGGGTAATAGATCATCGGCTTGTCATAGATCGGCAGAAGCTGCTTCGACACCCCGATGGTGATCGGGTAGAGCCGCGTGCCGGAGCCCCCCGCCAGAATGATGCCTTTGCGTTGGGTCATGGAAAAAACAGCCTCTTCATAAGGGAAATCGGGGTTACGGGCGGGGGGTGTGGCCGAGATCGCGCAGGATCCCGCTCAGGCTCTCGGCCCAGTCGGGCCGCGCGATGCCAAAGGCCGCCTGCAGGCTGGAACAGTCCAGGCGCGAGTTGTGCGGTCGCCGGGCGGGCGTGGGATAGGCCGCCGAGGGGATATCCGTGACCGCGCAGTCCAGCCCCGCCTGGCCGAAGATCTCGCGCGCGAAATCGGCCCAGCTCACATCCGGGGCACCCGCGAAATGATAGGTCCCCGACTTGCCCGGATCGGCGGCCAGCCGTGCCGCGATCTTCAGGCAGGCCGCCGCGATATCGCCCGCCGCCGTGGGCCCGCCCACCTGGTCGGCCACGATGCTCAGGCTGTCGCGCTCGGCCCCGAGCCGCAGCATGGTCTTGACGAAATTGCCGCCATGGGCCGAGACCACCCAGGAGGTGCGCAGGATCGCGTGCACCCCGCCCACGGCGCGCACGGCCTCTTCCCCGGCCAGCTTCGATCGCCCGTAAGCCCCCAGAGGCCCCACGGGCGCGTCCGGCGCGAAGGGCGCGGTGCCCGCCCCGTCGAACACGTAATCGGTCGAGATATGCACGAACGGCACGCCAAGCTCCGCCGCCGCGACCGCCATGGCCCCCGGGGCCGCCCCGTTGATGCGCGTGGCGAGATCCTCTTCCGCCTCGGCCCGGTCCACGGCCGTGTAGGCAGCCGCATTGATCACCGCCGACGGCGCCGCGGCGCGCAGGGCGGCGGCACAGGCGTCGGGGTCCGACAGATCCGCCGCATCGCGCCCCAGAAACAGCGCCTCCGGCACCCGCGCCGCCAGTTCGCGGGCCACCTGGCCCGTCTGTCCGAAAACGAGGATCATGGCTCTTCTCCGTACTCGGGAAACAGCAGGGGCGCGTCGCGGGCGAGATCCCGCAGAAGGGCGAGATCCCGCCCGTAGAGCCGGGCCACCTGCCCGGCGAGGGCGTCATCGAACAGATCCACCGCCCGCGGCAGCGCCCCCCGCGCCTTCGCCACCATCAGCTCGACCAGGGGCGTGTCGGCCTGGCAGCCGCCCTCCAGCGGCACAAAGCCCGCGCTCGTGTGCCCCGAGAACTTGCGCGAATCCACGTGGTCATGCCCCGTCCGCTGCGCGAAGAACGCCGCGAAAGCGTCCAGCCCGGTCATCCCGAACACATGGTCATAGCGCGCGTAGACCAGGAAATCCTCCTGCGGACGCCAGTGGATATTGGCCCGCAGCATCCCCGGCCGCCCGATCCAGTCGACGAAGCCGCGAAAGGTCAGCCGGTCGGGATCGATCTCGCGCGCGGACCGGTCGTAAAGCGCCCAGAAATCCGGCTGGCGCGAGACGATCTTGTCGAGAAACGTGCTGGCCAGGCGGCGGAACGGGCAGCGCAGGACAAGCGCTGTCTCGGGCGCCCGGGCCAGCTCGGGCAGCGTGGCCGCGAAGGTGGCGTTGTTCTTGTGCACCCAATTCCACTCCTCGACCGTGGCGATCGCGCCATTGGCCAGGGCCAGGCTGATCCGCAGGCTGGTGCAGGCGTTCTTGGGAATGAAGGTGAACACGGTGCCCGATCCGTAATGCACCAGCGCATGCTGGCTGGCGAAGCGATGGGCCGCGTTCTTGCCGAGCGGCTCGCGCGTGCCCGGCGTGTGACGCAGCAGCCGCGGATGATGGGGGGCGTCCGGCACGCCTCAGCCCGCCTTGCCCAACCGCCGCCCGACCCCGTCGCGATCCTGCAGCGCGCGCCACCAGGCCTCGTTGTCGAGATACCACTGCACGGTGCGGCGCAGCCCCTCCTCGACCGTGACCGACGGGCGCCAGCCCAGTTCCGTGGCGATCCGGGTGGGGTCGATCGCGTAGCGCGCGTCATGCCCGGGCCGGTCGGTGACGAAGCTGATCTGCTCGGCATAAGGCCGCGGCCCCGGGCGCAACTCATCGAGGATCCCGCACAGGGTCTGCACCAGCTGCAGGTTGGTACGCTCGTTCTCCCCGCCGATATTGTAGGACCGGCCGACCACGCCCTTCTGGACCACCAGGAGGAGCGCATCGGCGTGATCCTCCACATAGAGCCAGTCGCGCACGTTCGACCCGTCGCCATAGATCGGCAGGGGCTCTCCGGCGAGCGCCTTGAGGATGATCACCGGCACCAGCTTCTCGGGGAAATGGAAGGGGCCGTAATTGTTCGAGCAGTTGGTCATCACCACCGGCAGCCCGTAGGTCTCGTGCCAGGCGCGCACCAGATGATCGGACGCCGCCTTGGAGGCCGAATAGGGGCTGCGCGGGTCATAAGGTGTCTCTTCGGTGAACTGCCCCGTGGGGCCCAGGGATCCGAACACCTCGTCGGTGGAGATATGGTGGAACCGGAAATCCTCCGGCCGCCCCTGCCCCACCCAATGGCTGCGCGCCGCCTCCAGCATGTTGTAGGTGCCGGTGATGTTGGTCTCGATGAAATCGCCCGGCCCGTCGATGGACCGGTCCACATGGGATTCCGCGGCCAGATGCATCACCGCATCCGGCGCATGGGTCGCGAACACCCGGTCCAGCGCGGCGCGGTCGCGGATATCCACATGCTCGAATGCGTAAGCCGGGCTGTCCGCCACGCTGGCCACGTTGTCGAGGCACGCCGCATAGGTCAGCGCGTCGAGGTTCACCACCTGGTGCCCGTCGCGGATCGCCTGGCGCACCACCGCCGAGCCAATGAACCCGGCCCCGCCGGTCACCAGAAGTTTCATGCGCTTATCCCTCGTAGACGAACGGACTGTCGAAATCGGCGAGCCGCACGGCGGCGGCATCCTTGGCGGAGATCACCGGATCGCCCTCGAAGCCCCAGTCGATGCCGCAACTGTCCCAATGCACGGCCCCATCGCACTCGGGCGCATAGTAGTCGCTGCACTTGTAGACAATCTCCGTATCGGGCTCCCGGGTGACGAAGCCATGCAGGAACCCCGCCGGCACCAGCAGCTGCTTGCCGTTCTCGAAACTCAACTCGGCGCCGAACCACTGCCCGTAGGTCGGGCTGCCCCGGCGCACATCCACCGCCACGTCGAACAGCCGCCCCCGCCCGCAGCGCACGAGCTTGTCCTGGGCATGGGGGGGCGCCTGGAAATGCAACCCCCGGACCGTGCCCACCTGCGCCGAGAGCGAATGGTTGTCCTGCACGAAATCCAGCGTGATGCCATGCCCGGCCAGCACCCGGCGCGAGTAACTTTCGGAGAAGAACCCCCGCGCATCGCCGAACCGCGCCGGGGTCAGGAGCTTCACGCCGGGAAGGGGGGTGTCTTCGATCTGCACCGGAACCTCTTTTATTTATATTATAAAACATGAGCTTAGCCCATTTTTGCGGGCAATATAGCAACCGGCCCGCGGGGAGTCACGGCACCCGCGCGCGAAACCGCCCGGTTCGCCGGATATGCCACAGATGCACAACAGACAGGCTACCGCCGCGACAGGCAGGGCCCGGGCGCGATCAGGGCGCGCTCAGGGCACGGGGGCGGCGTGATCCCGAAAATGCGCCGCCGCCTGCCCCCGGTCGATCTGCCCCCGGGCCAGCGCCACCATCATGTCCGCATGGGTCTCATCGGTCACCGGCGACAGAAGCCAGCCATGCCGGGCCAGAAACACATCCGCCGTCATGAAACCCGTACGCTTGTTGCCGTCCACGAACGGATGATTGCCCGCGATCCCCTCGGCATAGGCTGCCGCCAACACGAACAGATCGGTCTCTCCATAGGCCCACAGGTTGACCGGACGCGCCAGGGCCGAGGCCAGAAGTCCCGCGTCGCGCAGCCCCGCAGCCCCGCCGCCGATCTCGAGACCCAGGTCGTGGATCCGCAGCACCCCGGCCTGCGAAACCCAAAAGGGCTCCGTCACCGCCGGGCCAGTTTTTCAACCGTCACCCGCTGGGCCGCCATCCGCGCCTCGATCAGCGCCGTCTCCTCGGCAGCCTCGAAGGCCTGCAGCCGCGCATAGGCCTCCGCACTCATCAGCACCAGCCGGTCGCGGTTGTGATGGGTGATGATCACCGGCTCCCGCTGGGCCGCGTCGCTATAGGCGCCCACGTTCTGCTGGAACTCCGTGGCGGTGATGCGGGGCATGGACACAGCTCCATAAAATAGATAATTTTCATACTATACAGAGAGCGCCAAGTCCGTCCAGCTTCACGGTTGCCCCGCACAAACACCGCCTTCTTGGCTCCGCTGATCTGTCTCAACCGGAGAGACTTTAAACGTGGAAGATCGCATCAAACTTTGGCGGAGGACTGTCCACTCTGTCTTACCACCTGAAACGGGTGGGGTCGGTCAGCCTTTACTGGTCGTTGCCTGATGATGTCTCATGATGTTGAGATGAAACGTCGGTTTTTCCAGCTAATCGGTGGAGCAACGCAACCCGGGTGCACTCGACTGGACATGCGCCCACCATGATATGCGTCTGAATGGCGTGCTTCCAGCGCTTTTCTGAAAGGTGTCCGCCACTACAAGCAACGGCCATGCAAAATGCTGCTCGTCGGATCGTTGAAAACGACCTGTGTTCCTAGAGTGCCCCATTTGAACTGGTCCGACGTTATGCTTATTAAACAGAGGACGGAAAATGGCGAACAAGCGGCACAAACCCGAGAAAATAGTTCGGAAAAAGTCCGCTTTCCCCACGAAGCCGCATTTGCATCAGCACAAACCACCACGACCATGTCGAGGCCGCCGCGTAGTTTGGACGGCGGCCCCATGTGCCTCTTCTCAAGCCTCATCAGTCACGCGACAGGTAACCGCGATACAAAACGCGGCACGGCGGAGGGTTGAGAAGGAACGGCTCTCCTTGGCCTTTTTCGAAACCTTCCGCAGCATGATCAGTCCGGGGGCTGTCGGGCAGACACTGGTACCATGACCACTGGACTCCGTCTGGTAGTTCCCCTTGGCACCTATGGCCGTGCACCAAGCCTTTTCCGCAGCCTCGGGCGTCACATCCGACGGGAATCGGATCAGGATGTCCAGAGAGGACTTGGGGAAGGCCTTTGGGAACAGCTCTAGCCAATTCTGTGCGGCGGGGGCCCCAAGGAAACGTAGACAAGGCCGATGTCGGTCCGCATGGGTCAGCACCACCATAGACCATTTCAGCATATTCTCAGGCGGCAATGTCTCTGCATCGGCCAACAGCCTTGCCAGGAATCGCACTTCGCCCGGCTGATCTGCAAAACGGGCGACTGGCCAGTTGGGGCGGTCCTGGTCGTGAGCTCCAACATGGCGGGCCCCCTTTTTCTGGGTGGTTGCCGCCATCAGGTCTTCGGCGGTCGCCAGCATGTGGGTCACCTGATCCCGCATGATGTTGAGCTGATCGGCAATGGTCAGCGTGTCCGTGTCATGTTCGGCCATTTTGAGGACCGCATGGACGACCGTCGGCGTGACCCTGACCGGCTTTGCTACGCGAGGCTCGGGTGAGGGTAACTGTCCCGTTCGCGTGGTGCGCCACGCGATATCCATCTTATTCACGAGTGGCCCGCGCAAGTCCTCCAGCCGGACCGTATCATTATCGTCGATGAAGGGTCGCAGGCTCCGACGGTTGAGGCCAAGCCACCGAGCGGCAACAGAGGCCGGCAACCGCTCCTCGGCGCTCTGGATCAGGCATCCAAGCGCCAGGTCGGTCAAGTGGCAATAGGTGGTGCCGCTGATCGCGCTGAGATCGCGGTGCCCGGCCAACGCCGAGATCTGCCTTGGGGCCCGGCGCGGGTCCGGACAGACGCCGAGCAGCGCGTGCCGGATGCGTTTTTGCCGCTTCGCGTTCCAGCCGCTCACGGCTTCGATCGTGTCAACTGCATCTGCACCAAGATGGAACAGAAGCTGCAGGGCACTGATCAGCGTGTGCCGGAAATCATGCGGCCTCACCGCGATCCCCAGCATCTGGCCAAGAGTGCGTTGCAGTAGCGTGCGGAACGTCCCTGTGTCGAAGCGGTCGCCGGGGAAGAGCGTGCCCAGATCGAGAAGCTTGTCGCGGGTCTTGTCCGGTACGGTCGCCCGGCGCGCCACGAAGCTTTTGACCTGTGCGACGACCTCTGGCGGCGCGAAGAGGGCGAGGGGGATCAGCCGGCGCGCGGCCTCCGATTTCAGACCGTGACTGCTTGTGGCGTGCACAAATACCGTCAAGTCAGTCCCGATGTCATCGACCACGCGCCCATGGGCCTCGTCGATCCGCAAGCCGCCCCAGGCAACCAGTGCGAACGCAACGGCGTAACACTCGGCCATGTCCGGGCTCAGGTCGGTGGTCTGCAGGATCGCGTCAAACACCTCGGGATAGATGGCCATGGGCAGGGCAGCGGTACGGACGAATGTGGCGCTGGCTTTGCCCTGATCTCCAAAGCCGGAAAAATCAGCGTCGGGCCAATCCAAGACCCGCTCTGCGTGGCGGGCAAAATGCGCGAGGCGGCCGAGCGGATGGGCCGGATTGGCGTAGGATGAGCGCGCCAGAACCTGCTCGAACATGTCTCGCAGAGCCTCTGGTGTGAGGTTCCTCGGGTCGTCCTCGGTCATGACCGCCAGTACGTGCCGACCCACGATGGAATGATAGTCCTTCACGGTGCGTGGCTTGTCGCCGTTGCGAAGCAGGGTCCGATACCAGCTGACCAGAGCTTCGAGGGAGTGCCAGATCCCGACGGCCTCCTGTTGAAGGGTCTGCAGGGCATCAGACATTGCTTTGCGCCCCTTGACCGAGGACGTTGCCGCATGGGTGTCGAGGCACTCTTTCAGTGCCTCCAGTAGCTGCGCCTTGGCATGATCCGCAGGAGCAGGGCGCGGAGCAGCTGATTTTGGGGTGCGGGAGGGTTGCGGTTGCGCTGTCCTGGCCGCGCCTCGAGTGTCCGGAGGCTCCTTCAAAGGCTGACCACGCGTGCACAGGGCGTCCCACGTCTCAGGCAGCACCGAGAGGCCAACGCTATGCCCGGACGCCACGGCCTCGACGCTGACCGGGAGGGCGACGCCCGAGACATGTTCGAGCGCAGCCAGCGCTACGAGCGGGAACCGGGTGGCCGGTACTTGTTTCTTCAGCTCCGGCGCCCCCAACAGGTCCAGCATGTCGGTGTAGAGCGCTGCAGGAGAGGACGGGACGTGATAGGTCAGGGGCCCCAGCCGGCGCCATCGATCGATCAGGGCCAGCGTTGTGACATCGGGGAACCAGCGCAGGTATTCGCTGCCGGGATTTGTGTTGGTGTGCTGCTGCGTCCCCTTTGCGATTTGCAGATCCAAGTCGATCCAGACGAGGTTGGGAAACGCGTCGGCGCCAGTGAGTGTCAATTCCCCCGAGCCAACTGCACGCGCCAACGCATGCAAACCTTCCAAACGACAAAGCCCCCCACGCAAGGCAGCACAGGCCAGAATGAGGCGCGGCAAGTCGGCCCCGAGCGTGGAGCGCCCGGCCGCTGTCAGCATCTCATCCAGGCGGTGCCTCAGGTGGATGATCTCCATCGCCTGCGGAGGCCATTCGGCATCCCGGAGCGGAGGAATGGCGGCCGGTGGGCGATGAAGATGTGATTTCTTGAGGGACAGACCCCGCCGGTCGTTTACCCGCTCGATCACGCGGGCGACGATGCGGTTACGGTCTTTGGGGCCGAGGTCAGGACGGCGGTCCGCCACTGCGGTCTCGATCGCAACAGTCCAGTCTTCTGGGACGGCATCGCCGCGTAGCAGCTCATCTACGATCTCGACAGCCATCACTGTATCGCGGTCAAAGCATACGTTCATTGCGGCAGCCTCCGTACCTCGGGGGCGTGAAGACCAAGATCCGCCGCATGCTCGTCAATCGTGTCGGCTAGGCTCTTCAGATCACGTGCTTGGTAGGCGCCGAGGGGCAAATACTGCGCAGCCTGCCAGCCGCCGTGTCCCATCCAGTAGTCAATCATCCAACCGGGGGTGTGCGAGGCGACAAGCCGGGTGCGCCAGTAGTGGCGAAACATGTTCCGCTCTTGCCGCCGTTGCTTGTGGACCTTCCAGAAGTCAGAGGATTTCAGGGCCTCCGGCTTGTCTGTGCATTCAGGGATGTACCACAAAGGCGCGCACTGCCCCTTGAGCGAAGCATCGATATGGGCCGCAAGGTCCGGCGATGTGATGCTCGCCCATGGGTGCAGGTTTTCCAGATGGTCCCGCAGGGCGCAGAAAGTTTCAGCCAACAGTCTTGGTATAGGTAGCCAACGTGCGTCATCTACTTGTCGGTTGCCCTTATCCTCGAGCCGCATGGTGGGGCAGGGACCTTCGAGGATCATCTGGCGAAAGGATGAGCAGGCTTCGCCGTGGGGTCGCATTGCAGTTGTGAAGGCGACGATGCCCGCGACCTTGTTCACTAATGCTGAGTGCAACTGGTGGACGGCATAGGGTCGCCGGGTGGTAAGGCACTCTTCCGCATCAGCGAGCTGGTGGTCCAGCTCGGAGAAAAACGTCGCCACGGCTTCACGCGATGGTACCCGACGTGAACCAATCCGGTTGTTGGAACGGGTCAAGGCGCAAACAGCCGTTTCACGCTCAGTATCACCCAGCCAATTGGTCTGGAACTCGGCATAGACCCGGTCCAGTTGGGGCGCCGTCACCAGCGTGTAGTATATCTGTGGGCATGTCCGGATGTCTTGGCGCGTTAGCAGTCCTGCAAGGGCCGCATCAATGCCGACCGATTTCAGGGCCGCAGGCAGACATTGGGCAACTCGGCTGAGACGCTGCGCCCGACCGGGCCGCCGCTTCAACCATTGCTTGGCTTGCCCTTCGAAAGCATCGAGGTCGAGGTCTCCCTCCAGGATCTTGTGAGCTGCGGTGGCAAGCCACGTGGGCAGCATGATAACAAACCCACCGCTGGCGGGCTTTGGCGCGCCTGTGACAGCAGGTGCGAATGCAAGTCCCATCTTTTCGCCCGACACATGCCACCATGGGGTGCCGGCGACCTTTGGCACACTCTTCGACAGGCGCACAAGCATCTCGAAGCTGCTGCCGAGGCATAGACTCATGGCGAGCATGACAACACCGGGCTCTGCGCCGTGGGCGATGGCCTTGCGGAGATCTCGGGCGAGCGCGCGGGCCTCTTCATGTGTCAGATGCCGCGACGCCGTCATGGCCGACACAGGGGCTTCGGTCTCAAGCAGGTCCTCGATCACATCGTCAAGGTTCTCGTGGGTGGACTTCAACCAAGTCACCTCCGCCACATCTGCCGCTTCTTCCAAAGTGACCAGCGGCGCGTCGTCATGGTCGTGCTGGACCAGGTCGAGAACAGGCTGAACCGGGACGTCTGCAGACAGCGCGCAAGGTGCTGTCAGCTCTGCCGCCAAGCGTTGGCTACGCTTGGCGGCCTTGCGGGTGACGTCGCCCACATGTCGCCGTGGGCTCCCCGCCAGATGATCTAGATGGCGCCTGATGTCTTCGATTTGACCAGCATGCGCATTGCCGACCGTACGTTCGCGCCCTTCCCATGCGTTTAGTGTCTGTCGTACCTGCCAAAGGCTGAGGTCTAGGACAGAGGGGAGCCGAGCACGCTCACCGCCCCATGCCTGATCCATCGCCAGTTTACGAACCGCCCTGACCGCAAACGCCCACGCCGTATGGCACTGGTCTTCGTCATCGATCGCGTGGAGCGCGCCGGCGAATACCCAGGCGCGCAGCATATCGATAGACGGCGCTTTGGATTGAGCCTCGCTTGGCCTGTGTCCGAGAAGATCACCAAGCGGGTAGGTTTTCAGCTTACGGTGGATCGCTTGCCGAGCGTTCTCGAGGGAAACGTTCTCCACCTCGTGCCCAGCAAATAATCGCGTGAAGCATGCCTCCACTTTGCTCTTGGCGGCATAGTCCGGCAGCAGATTTAGCAACCTGCGCCCTTCGGCAGCAAATTGTTTCCGCGCGACGGGGCAGGGCGGCAGAAGTTTTTCCAAGGGATCGCTCATCGCTGCGCCCCCCGGAAACGGCTCACATCCACTGCGAGATGACGTGCAAGTGCAGCATCGCCGATCTGGCCAATTGCCGTCTTTGTAACGTCTTCCGGAGACAACAGCAGGGCGCGCTTGAGGTCCTGGAACCCACCTCTTGGATGCAACTGGTTGAAGGCAAGCTTGGTGATTTCGGCCCAAGCAAAGCGCGTGATGTCCGCGCCCTCGAGCCCGTCGAAAACAATCACGGGCATCGTTTCATGGTCGGCAAAAACCATGCGCGCGGCGAAGTTGCCAAAAAATAGTGCTCGCCCTTGGTCACTGCGCACCACGAGGAGAGGATCGGCCAAAGACGGGCTGATCCGCGCGGATACACGGATGTTGCGATATGTCTCAAACGCGGGCGTTGCGAGGGGGTGGAGAGCAAGCTTGGTGTTTGGGATCCACCGTGCGTTCTTCGGGAGCGGACGCAGGCATAGCGGTGCCATGCCGCCGGAGCGGGTACTTTGGGTCATGGACAGACTCCAGTCTTCAATGGTCCGTGGACCAGACAAAAAGGATGGCTAAGGCACGCTTCTGGCAGCGGCCGAGGCCGAGTTCATGTGAAGAGTGGAGCATCAACCCGATTTGAGTTCGGGGACGCCGTATGGAGGATCGCATCCAATCCAAGGAGCACTGGTCGCCACGCATGCGCGGAGAACCAACTAAAGCATCGTCGCCAAGACCGAAGCCTTAAAGTCACGACGAACACCGTGCTATGGGCGGGTCCATACTGTCGTGTGTCCACGACACCGCCGGTGGCTAGGCAGGCAAAGCCCTTCACCTGGAAGAACACCCGAGAAGAGCGTTCTGTTTTGGACGCCTGGGGCGCGTCCGATATGTGTGACGACAACCATCTAACAAGACTAAGCACCTGCCGCGTGCGCTTGCGTTCCGACGGCGAGCGCCGGTGTGGATGTCGCTCCGGTTCCAAACCGGATCTCTGAGGCACCGAGTGCCTTGGAATCGCTGCACGTTGTGCAGGCCAGTGACCTGGATTTTTGGGCCACTTTTTTGCGGAACGCGGGAAACAACCCGCATTCGCATCGTCTTCACGCCATCACGGTACCTACACCCGCGGCGGATCGCAAGAGCGCACGCGTCAAGCGATAGGATTGATACCGCATTTACTGATGGCGAAGGATATGAAATGTTTTGGAAATTCCCCGTCTCGCGCTCTGGCACTCCTTGCGTGTGGCAAACCCACGCAAACCGCTCTATGGCTTTTCTGTCGCAGTTCCTCCTGTGTTTCGAGTTGTCCCCATTTCGATCGGCGATGTTGGAAGAACCATGGTAGCTCAGGCATACCTCTGGGCATATGCTTGCGTCGGAGATGGAAATCACCACGACTGGAGGCCGTAGCTGGATCGTGCCGTGCTGGACGTGCGTTGCGCCGAAGAACGGGAACGTGGATGTGAGTCCGCATTTAAGATACGCAACCATATGAAATAAAGGGAAAATATAGGGGCCCGGCATTCGTGCGCGTTTTTCCCGGAAAACTTGCATTTAAGGGGCTTGGGTTTTCCAACACCACGTCCAGCGCTGAACCCGCATTTGTGTCTGGGTAAGGTGTACTATCGGTTCGAACCTATACCACATTGAGCTTTTGCTTCGTGTGCGACAATGACCGGCAATTCGACACCACCGGTCCTATGAGCATGGGAGGCTCGCGCGTCTCAGAAGCAGGCCATTCCGTCCAACAAGATCCCGTCTTTGATACGCATGAGGTGTTTGGGCGGCTGCAGCTTACGGACCAGCGCTGGTCCCTGCTTCTGACGAGAAGGGCTACATCGTTGTAACCAGCGCTTCGCCACAAGCGCCGTTGACCACTGCCTACAGCAGATCGCTGTAGACGAAGTGAATGTCTAGATTGGTCAGGACAGGTGTCGCGATTCGGTCGGCGGGGACGCGGATGAACTGGCGGAGGAAAATCTCGCCGTCGCGGGTAATGGTACTGCCGGGCGTGGTGCGGATGCGGGTGAGAACAAACCATTGCCCTGGCGCAAGACTGTCGAATATGAACGCACCGTCGGCGTTGCACACCGTGCGGCGGAAAGCGTTTGACAGCGCGGGATCCTCATAGCAGGCGCGCAAGGCGAGGATCGTGTCTCGCGGGAAGGCCGTCTGGACGCGCCGGTCGATTTCGCGCGTGAAAGCCGTGTCGGGCGCGAGCAGGACGGTGTCCGCGGCGCAGGTGACAATGCTGCTGTCGCGTCGACGGTAAAAGGCGGAGCCTTCGACCCGACCGGAGCCCTCGGCGGTGAATGCGGCGACCTCAACGGGATCAAAGGGAATGTCCGGGATACCTGGCGCGCAAGATGATCAGAAAACGCGTCTTTAACCCGCATTTGAATAACCTTAATACCTTAATATTATGAGGTTTCCTGGACTCAGCGCATGGTTCTGAGGGTTCTACGGCCAAACTTGTCGTTTCTCCGGGCCGGTTTTCCAAAGTCTGGCACCCCCACGAAGCCGCATTTGCATCTGCATGGACCACCACGACCATGTCGAGGCCGCCGCTTAGCTTCGCCGGCGGCACTATGTGGATCTTCTCAGGCCTCAGCTGTCATGCGACAGGCCACCGCGATGCAAAACGCGGCACGGCGGAGGCTTGTGAAGAAACGGTGACCTGCCACTGAACCGCGCCGGGTTTGCCGGAGGCTTCAACTCCTGAGCAGGACGAAGCATCATGAGCAAGACGACGAACAAGTGTTCCCCCGACGTACGCGAGCGTGCCGTTCGCCTGGTTCTGGACAATCCCGGGCAGCATGAGAGCCGCTGGTCCACTGCACGGCAGGGCATTGCATGGCAATGTCCCGAGAGGAGCGATCTTGTCGATTTCCTCGAAGATCGGGTGCGCTCCCCAGACGCTGAACAAATGGGTCAAGAAGGCCGAGGTTGATCGCGGAGATCGCGCCAGTATTTCGACCGAGATGGCTGAGAAGCTGAAGGCCTTAGAGCGGGAGAACCGCGAGCTGCGCCAGGCGAACGAGATCCTTCGCAAGGCGTCAGCATATTTTTCGATGGCGGAAGCGCGGATGTTTTTTGCATCTTCGAGCGCGCCATCGCGAAGCGCGCGTTTCTCTGCCATTTCGAGTGCGGCCAATTCACTGTCACGTAGTCCTTGGGCCTGCAGCCATCGAGGATCACTGCGGGGCAAATGCCAGCGGCGGCGGCGCTGATCATCTTCGGTAACGCTAACCTGAGGAAACACTGCTTCAAAAGCACGCATCATGCGCTGTGCGGTTCGGTGATCACAGGCGAACTCGTCCGTCACGTCCTGCAATCGGATTCCATCATACCGCGAGGTCACCATGTCAGCGACGCGCAACAGATTGGCAGCTTTTGAGAAAGTCATGCTGACGGCCTCATTTCAAATTTGCGTTTGTTGTAGTATCCCAGCATGACAATTTCTGTCATGCTGACAGATTGGAGCCACCCCGCAAACCCTGAGAAACGACTTTCAGATGTCGAGAGACCACATTCGATATCGCCCTTGCCCGGTCACTTCGCGGATCAAACCCCTTGCCTCCATCCACGCCAGATTGCGCTGAACGGCGGCGCGACTGGCTCCGGTCACGGTTTCTGCCATTGGAGCGGAGACCAAGGGCCATTGAGAGAAAGTTCTTCGCAAGGCAAGCGGCGTGCGGCCAGACAATTGCGCCATGACGTTTTCTGCCCGACCCGTCCACGCTTCAATATCGTCAAGTGTTCGCATCACCGTCAGAATTGCGCTGTTCATCCCATCCAGCCAGCGGGCCAAACGTTCGGGTGGCAAGCCCGAAACACGCAGCCCCCCTGCCCCGCCCATGGCGAGCGGTGCGAAGACGGCGCCGCTTCCGTCTCTGGCCGCGATCCTGGACGCCGTGACGGCGGCTTCGATCTGGTCGCCCTGCCCACCGAGACCCGCCAGACTCCAGAGATGAAAGCCCATGCAAGCCCGCGTGATCGGGTGGAGCTCGCCCGCAGCCGCCATGACGTCCAGCCATCCGCCCGCGCGATCTTTGAAGCGTTCGGCGTTGTCTTCAATGTTCTTGGGATCGCGGCGATTCAGGAAGGCGGCCAAGTCAGACTCCGGTCCCGGACCGCCTGTCAGGCGCCGAACAGCCCATCCAACGCGTGCCAGCGCATTCGGGTCATCCTGTGCACCCGACAGCCGCATCGATATCCAGAGCGCCAGACGATCAGAACTCACCCGGTCCCCTGCAAACCAGCTGAGTTCCGCTGCCTCGATCAGTGCGAGGCGGTGCCGCCAGCCTTCAGGACCGCGCAGTAGCCGGTCATCCAGAGCACCCAGGCGTCCAGCGACCCGTGCCAGTCGCGCAGCGTGAATGCCTTCTGCCTTTGCCCAGTTTTCGATAACAGCAGTGTCTGGCGGTTCCGCCCGTGGCCCGGGAGGCAAATCATCCGGTTCTTCCTCGAGTGGCCCAGGCAGAAACCAGAGATCGTCTTCGTGAGCCTCTTCATCCTCCTCGATGGTGTTGAGGGGGTCATCGAAATCATCAGTCAAAGTAGAGGCTTGCATATTCATATATGCAAAATACTGAGGTTTTGCACATTACCCAAATGATTTTGTGGCGGTTGCCGACACTTATTACACAGTATGCGAGCGTGACTGCCAGTGAAACCGCTCAGACCGCGCTTAGCGCAAGGAAACCAAGGGTTTTTGGAGGAGCACGACCAGAGAGCGCTTGCTTGCATTTGTTTACAAACGGTCGTTTATTAGCGATACCTTAAATTGCAAACGGCCCGATTTCATGTCCCTGATAGGCTATGCCCGTGTTTCCACAGAGGATCAGACCCCCCTGCCCCAGTCGGAGGCCCTTCAATCTGCGGGATGTTCCGAGATTTTCGAAGAGCACGCCTCAGGCGGCAATCGCGCCCGGCCGGTGCTTGCGCGGGTCTTGGAGCGCATTAGCAAGGGCGACACTCTGGTTGTCGTTCGGATCGACCGGCTTGCACGGTCCTTGTCGCACTTGCTGGAGGTGATCGAGCGGTTGGAAGCCAAGGGAGCTTTTTTCCGCTCCCTGCAGGATCCAATCGACACCGCATCGCCGCAGGGCAAGTTCACGCTGCAGGTTCTGGGCGCCGCGGCCGAGTTTGAACGCGCTCTGATCCGCGAGCGTACCAAGGCGGGTCTTGCCTCTGCGCGCGCCAAAGGTCGCGTTGGTGGCAATCCTGGGCTTCGCACCAAGGACCCCGCCGCGCTGCGCAAGGTACGGCTTGCCCGGCAGGATGGCTACATGGAACGCCTGAACGAGACCGCGCAGGATTGGGTGCCGCATGTGCGGCGCCTGCGGCCGGATATGGCTTGGGAAGATGTGCTGCGGATCATTAATGGCCCCCTGCCCCACGGCCGCCACTGGACCCAAAGCCGTTTACTCCGCGCTGTGAAGGCATATGTGCGGGACGGGTTCCTGCCCGCTGAAGTGCTTGGACGCGCTGGACGTCGCGAAACCGACGATCGCCTGCCTGCGATTGTCGCTGCAATCAAAGGTGCTGACCCCGAGATCACCTTGCAGGCAATCTGTGACCGACTGGAATCCATGCGTGAGCGCACCCCTCGCGGTCGCACCAGCTGGCAGCCTTCCTCAGTCAGAATGCTGCTGGAGCGTGCTGAAAACCTGGGGCTCCTCTGAGGATCACACTTGTGTTGGCCTAACCGATTGCCACTAAATCTAGAAAGTGCTTGCACGAATCTGGTTGGTCGGGCAATAGTCTCGAAAAATACCGCGCGGTCACATAAAAAACGCGCCCACGGATCGGGGCAGACATGAGCGAATTAGAGCAGGATCTAGACATCGCCATCGGGCACTACGCGGAACTTCTCGCGTCGAACCTGCATGCTCAGCGCGCCGCACACTTCCCTCCGGATGCAAAGAAGGTGATGCGCACTTTGACCAGCGGCGAAGCTGCTGAACTCCTTGGCGTCGACCATACCTATCTTCGGAAGCTTCATCGAGAAGGAAAGATCGTTGACGTTGAGACGACGGCTGGAAGTCATCGTCGCTATACGCTCGACGATATCTGGGAAATCCGGCAGACGCTTGAAGGAACCGCAAAAAAGTCTGGAACTTACGTGCCTGGGCGTCGCGACGGTGACGAGCTTCAAGTTATTTCAGTGGTGAACTTCAAGGGCGGGTCCGGCAAAACGACGACGTCTGCTCACCTCGCTCAGCGCTTGGCGCTCAAGGGGTACAGGGTTCTTGCGATCGATCTCGACCCCCAAGCATCTCTATCGGCTCTTCACGGAATCCAGCCAGAACTCGACCTTATGGAGGGCGGAACCCTCTATGATGCCGTTCGCTATGACGATCCGGTTCCGATCGCCGAAGTGATCCGCAAGACCTACATCCGCGGCCTTGATCTTATCCCGGGCAACCTTGAACTCATGGAGTTCGAGCACGAGACGCCTGCTGCTATCCAGCGAGGCGGAGCGAAAGCGTTCTTCGCGAGAGTTCATGACGCACTCGATAGTGTTGAAGCGAACTACGACGTTGTCGTGATCGACTGCCCGCCGCAGCTTGGTTTCTTGACGATGTCAGCACTTTCCGCGTCCTCGGGTGTCCTCGTGACGGTTCATCCGCAGATGCTTGACCTCATGTCGATGTCCCAATTCCTGCGAATGACCGCGGATCTCCTGGGAGTGATCAGGGATGCAGGCGCAAATCTGCGCTTCGATTGGCTGCGCTTTTTGCCAACGCGATACAAAGTCGGCGACGCGCCACAAACCGAAGTCATCGCTTTCATTCGCGGACTGTTCGGGAGGTCGATTCTGACCAATCACATGGTTGAATCGACCGCAATTTCTGATGCCGGCTTGACCAAGCAAACGCTCTACGAAGCTGACAAGAAGGACTTCACGCGTCAGACGTTTGATCGTGCGATCGAATCCATGAACGCAGTGAACGATGAGATCGCTGAAATCATCCAGAACACATGGGGGCGGAATGGCAAGAAAGCCTAAACTTGGCCTGCCGCTGCAGACCCTTCGCAACGCTCCTGACGCTCTTGAAGGGCGCCGACTGCGTGGCGGTGTATTTGAGATCGATCCGGTGCAGATTGTTACCGAAGGACGGTTGGATGACAGGCTTCAGATTGAAGTTGAGGGCCTGAAGAACTCTATCTCCAAGAACGGTCAGCGTGTGCCTGTATTGGTCCGCCCACTGGAAGGCGATCGCTACAACCTGATCTATGGCCGCAGACGCCTAGAAGCATGTCGCGAACTCGGTATAAAAGTTCGAGCCATCGTCACGGAAGTTGAGGGTGATCAAGCGCTTCGAGATCAGCTTCTCGAGAACCAAGAGCGTCGTGATCTGAGCTTTATTGAACGTGCGCTTGTTGCAACGGCGCTTCTGGACGGTGACCATTTGGAAGGGGCTGAGCGCACCAATCGAGGTGTCGCCGAAGTCCTTAACCTCCATGAAGCTGGGGTTTCACAACTCTTGAGTGTCGTTCGGACAGTCGGCGAGGAACTCATCCAGGCAATTGGTGCGGCTCCCGGTATTGGTCGCCCAAGATGGGAAGAACTCAAAAAGGCCTTGGGTGCCTACGACGGTGATCGAGACCAACTGCAAGCCGCAGCTCATGCAGCTAAGTCCGAAAGTTCCGGCTCGGTGGATGAGGTTTCTGATCGTGCGTTTCTCGCAGTTCTGGAAGCTGCGAAGAGCGCGGAGAGGAAAGCAGGTTCGCCTCGCAAGGGTGCGCCTGCTTTGGAGATCCCCGGTGTCGGAGCTGCGACAGTCAAGACCGGTCGCCAAGGCAAGCAGCTAAAACTCGATCTGACTACCGATGAACCTGAATTTGTCAGCTGGTTGGAGGGCAATGCCTCAAAGCTGATTACCGAGCTTCATGAGCGCTGGAAGCGTTCAGGAGACTGAGGAAGAGCAACCAACAAAAAGGAGGCACGATACAGGCAAAAAAGAAAAAGGCCCCGAGAAGCTAGCTTCACGAGACCTTTTTAAGGTTTCGCACCGGGATCAGCCCGCTACAAAATCTCAGTTTTCGCACTTCTGAATGTAGCGTTCTGGCCCCTACCCCGCAAGCGCAAAGCGATTCGCGGGCCCTAGAAATTTTGCCTTCGTGAACGTTTTCATGGAGTACACACCGATTTCGCCGTTTATGCGGCCGATCTCGCAGGCCCATCTGCGCGTGATTGAGCGACCCGAGGCTTCTGTTCCGGGTAGACCCGTCAACAAGTGGGAACTCCTGCGCGAGCTATCCAAGGCGCAAGCGGCCTTTGGCGTGTCAGAACGTGATTTGACTGTTTTGCAGGGGCTCCTCAGCTTCTTTCCAGATGATGCACTTGGCGGAAACGCCGAGATGGTAGTCTTCCCCTCGAACAAGGCGATCTGTGAGCGCCTGAATGGTATGCCCTGCTCCACGATGCGTCGTCACCTCGCGCGTCTTGTCGATGCTGGTTTGCTCCAGCGGCGTGATAGCCCCAATGGAAAGCGCTACGTCCGCAAGCACGGCGGAGAGCGCGTCGCTTTTGGTTTCGATCTTTCCCCGCTCTACTGTCAGTCCGAAGAGATAGCACGGGCCGCAGAGACCGTACGTGAAGCTGAGGAGCGCGTCAGGCGCCTGAGAGAGGTCGTAAGCCTCATGCGACGCGATCTCGCGGCCCTCGCGGAGTTCGGAGACGAGATGCAGCCGGGCCTAGGCTTCTGGGATCAGCTTCGCGACAAGGCCGCCCTCACAGCCCGCGCGCTTCGCCGCAAGCTTTCAATTGAGGACCTCGCGGCCTACCGAGCCGACCTTGAAGGTCTCCTTGACCAGGCACGCAACATCATTGATGGCCCTGAAACAGAAGAAATGAACACCAATGATGCCCAATTTGAGCGTCACCATCATAATTCAAATAAAGAATCTATAGATCTTGAACCTGCTTTAGAAAAAAGCCGGGCGGTGGCCGGCATGCCAGATGTGGACACGGATGAGCCTGTGGCTGGCGTCGATGAACAGGACACAAAAAACCTGCCAAAGATCCCGTTGCATCTAGTGATCGCGGCATGTCCCTCGCTCAAGACCTTCTACCAAGGCGAAATCCGGCATTGGCATCAGCTTTTCGACGCGGCATGCCATGTGCGGCCAGCTATGGGGATCAGTTCGTCTGCATGGGAAGAAGCCCAGCGGTTCATGGGTCCGGAGCAAGCGTCGATCGTCGTTGCTGCCATGCTGGAACGCTTTGAGGACATCAGATCGCCTGGTGGATACTTGCGAGCTCTGACCGCCAAAGCTGCGGCCGGTGAGTTTTCCTGTGGGCCGATGGTCATGGCATTGATTGGGCGACGATCTGCAGCTTAACAGCTGTTAAGGTTGAGAGACTACGTACTGTTCCGCCACCTCGGGACTGACGACTTAACAGCTGTTAAGGTCATGTCTCGGGGGCGTCAGAATAAGAGAGGGAAAGGTTTGTTGGTTTGAGGGGTGCCGGGATGTGAGATAGAAAGAGTGGCTTCCGGCGCCCGTCGTGGAGAAGATCTGATGGCGAAATCTGCCCAGAAAGTCACCCTGTCCCCGTCCCGGGACATTCCCTTCGGCAAGCTCGTGCTGAGCCAGTCCAACGTCCGGCGCATCAAGGCCGGCATCTCGGTCGAGGAGCTGGCCGAAGACATCGCCCGCCGCGCGTTACTGCAGAGCCTGAGCGTTCGGGCCGTTCTGGCGGATGACGTGTCCTAGACCGGCAAGTTCGAAATCCCCGCTGGTGGTCGGCGCTTCCAGGCCCTGTCACTCCTGGTGAAGCAGAAGCGTCTGGCCAAGACGACGCCCATTCCCTGCATCGTACGGGATGCCACTTCCGCGATCCTCGCCGAAGACGACTCGCTCGCTGAGAACATGCAGCGCGCAGCCCTGCATCCGCTCGATCAGTTCCGCGCCTTCGTGGCGCTTCGGGAGAAGGGTGAGGGCGATGAAGAGATCGCAGCCGCCTTCTTCGTCACGCCGCAGGTGGTCAAACAGCGCCTGAGACTCGCCGCCATGGCCCCTGCCCTGCTCGAGCTCTATGCCGAGGACGAGATGACGTTGGAGCAGCTGATGGCCTTCACGGTCAATCCGGATCATGAGCGCCAGATTCAGGTCTGGGAGGCGATCAAGTCGTCTTGGAATAAGGAGCAGTATCAGATCCGGCGGATGCTGACGGAAACTTCGGTGCGGGCCTCCGATCGTCGTGCCGTCTTTGTTGGCATCGCGGCCTATGAGGTTGCTGGCGGCACCATGTTGCACGACCTCTTCCAGGGCGACGATGGCGGCTGGCTGGAAGACCCTGCCTTGCTGGATCGTCTGGTCAGCGAAAAGCTACAGGCTGAAGCCGAAGCGATTGCGACCGAAGGTTGGAAATGGATCGAGGTCTCGCTCGACCTGCCCTATGGCTACAGCCACGGCTTGCGACGGCTGAGCGGAGACCCGGTGCCGATGACGGATGACGAAGGCGCGGCCCATGCCAAGCTGCTTGCCGAATACCGGGCGCTCGAGGAGGAATACGAGGGCCAGGATGAATTCCCCGAAGGGATCGACGCACGTCTTGGCGAGTTGGAAGTCGCGATGGAGAAACTCGAGGCCCGGCCGTTGATCTCCGACGATGAGGAGATCGCGCGGGCAGGGGCTTTCATGACGCTTGATCGCTATGGCGAGCTTGCCGTCTATCGGGGCTTTGTGCGGCCCGAGGATGAGCCTCGGGAAGACGCCGACGTCCACAGCGGTGAACAGGAGGCAAACGGGCAGGGCGCTGAGCTTTCAGCGGGGAGTAATGTGGATGGTATCGGCCACGGCACGGTAATTACTTCTGCTGGTCAGGCGCTTGGTGCGAACCTGCCCGACGACGAGGACGATGGTGCGTTGAAGCCATTGCCTGAGCGGCTGGTCATTGAGTTGACGGCGTACCGGACACTGGCCTGCGCGAAGCTGTCGGTCGCTCCCCTGACGTCGCGTTGACACTGCTGCTCCTGAAGCTCGTCAATGACACCTTCCGGACGTCCAGTTTGGCCGGCTGCTGCCTCGAGGCTTCGGTTCGTCACGTCTACATGTCGGCGCAGGCGAGCGATCTGAAGGACAGCGTGGTGGCCAAGCTGGTGGACGATTTCCACGCGGAGTGGGAAGCCGACCTACCGCTCGGCGACGATGCCGCTCTTAGGGACTAGCTGGCGTCCCTTGATCAGGCGAGTCGGCTGTCGCTGCTCGCGCATTGCCTCAGCTTCGGAATCAACGCGCTCCACGAGAAGGTGAATCTCTATGGTGCCGGTATCTCCGCCAGCGGTTTGACCAAGCGGATGGCCCAGTCCGACTTGGTCGCACAGGCGGTCGATCTCGACATGGTCGAGGCGGGTTGGGAGCCGACGGCCGATACCTACCTGAACCGGGTACCCAAGGTCCGGATCCTCGAGGCCGTGCGTGAGTCGAAAGGGGAGGGGACGGCGCAGCTCCTCGATCATCTGAAGAAGGGCGAGATGGCGACCGAAGCCGAGCGTCTGCTGAAAGGCAGCGGCTGGTTGTCAGAGGTTCTTCGCCGTCACGACCTTGCAGCACTCGACGACGCGGAAGGGCAGGGGGCGCCTGAGCCCGGTTCCGACGCCGGCCAGACCGATGAGGTCGATCTGCCTGCCTTCTTCACCGCTGACCTCCCGGATAGTGAGGCGCCGATGATGGCTGCGGAGTGATCTGCGCCATCCGAGAGCGGGGAAACCCGCCCTTAATCACATAAAATACAACAATATCAATAAGATGAATGCAAAATGACGTATTCAGGATGAGGAATCATGTCTGCAACGACCATTCTCGACACGGCGCCCCTGAGGGCCCCGACGGCTACGATGCTTTCTACAACGGCGCGCGGCCCCAGCCGAAACGCCCCCTGACCTCCAAAACCGTGTCCGAAGTCCGCGCTTGGCAACGGTTGGCGGCCAACCGTCGTAACTGTCCTCCGGGCGCTCTCGTCTCCTCTGCCGCGGGCCGGTACCAGATCGTATCTGGTACAATGGACCACCTGATCGAGTCCCTCGGCCTCACAGGCAATGAACCGTTCAACGCAGCGATGCAGGATCGCATGGCTCTGTTCCTGCTCCACGAAGCCGGATGGCCGGAGTTTCTGTCCAGTCAGATCAACCTGCGTTCTATGGGAACCCGCATCGCCCATGTGTGGGCTGCCTTCCCCGCGCTCAACGGCCCCAAGGCAGGCCGCAGTGTCTACCACGGGTTCAACGGCAACCGGGCGACACAGAAGCAGAGCGAGTTTCTGGCGCATAACCCACTAGGGTCCAGACTCATTTGGCCCACCAGGCGATTGCAGCGGCGAGGAAGACGCCTGAGAGGAAGATATCGGCTCGCTTGTCGTAACGTGTTGCGATGCGGCGGAAATCCTTTAGTCGGCAGAACATCCCTTCGACCACGTTGCGTCCGCGATACGCAGCTTTGTCATAGGTGTGCGGATGCTTGCGGGTAGGGTTTGGCGGGATAACTGTTTAGCAACCGCGCTCGGCCAGCCAGTCGCGCAATCTGCGCGCATCGTAGGCGCGGTCCGCCAGCAGGCGGCGTGGGGTCGGGATGCGCTCCAAAAGCATCGCCACACCTGTCAGGTCATGCGCCTGGCCCGGCGTCAGGCACAACGCGACGGGCCGCCCGATGTCATCGGTCAGGGCATGAACCTTGGTCGTCCGTCCGCCGCGTGATCGTCCGATCGCCTGCGCAAACTCCCCCCTTTTCCGCCCGACGCCGAGCGGTGCGCCTTGATCGACGTGCTGTCGGCGCTGGTGGTGCCCACCACACCGGAAGAGCCTGAAAGAACATAGAAAACATCCTCCCACACCCCCTGCTTGGACCATCGGTTGAAGCGGTTGTAGATCGTCGTATAGGGACCATACTCCGACGGGCAGTCTCGCCATCGCGCTCCCGTTCGCAGCATATGCAGAATGCCGGAGATCACCCTCCGATCATCAACCCGCCGCGCGCCACGCCGACCTGTCGGAAGGTGCGGCTGGATCGCAGCCCATTCGTCGTCACTCAGCCAATAAAGGGTCTTTGCCATCGTTCGCTCCCGCCGATCATGGCAAAAGTGAATCAGAACCAAACCTCAATGGGAATCCGCTAATTGAGTACGGACCCTAGACCGGGAGAGGGAACCTGGAAGAACCCGCTGTCACCCGGAAGCACCCAACAGAACCCGCTGTCACCCGGAAGCACCCAGCAGAACCCGCTGTGAGCTGGAAGCACACGCGGGAACTCAGACCTCCCCCCCCCCCCCGAGACAACCGCAATTTGCGCCCTGGGGGCCTCTGTCTCAGCAAGACCCCATCTCCGCATCCGGAGAATCGGCCTGAGAGCCCTGGAGCAGTCCGTACAGCCCCCTAGCTTGCTTTTCCCGCCCATCGCGATCGCCATGATGCCCTCGCTGTTGTCCAGACCGCTACCCTCCACCGCATATTCAGGACCGCTGTGAAACGGCCTTCGCCCATGGAAACCGCCTCTGTTACCAGAGTTTTTTCGCAACCTGCGCCCCGTCCAGTCCCCATGCAACACACATGCGGAAAAAAACCGAATTACCGCCCACTTCGCACACATAGCATGTATGTAGAATAGCCCTGCAATTTTTTAGAAGGGGGCAGACTTTGAGAAGGGGGGGTCACAGAACGCATGCCCCCCATCCTGGGGCCTAGGGTCAGGACCCATTGATTTCTGCTTGGCTACATGATTCACGGTTCGAAAACCGAGCGGTGAACATGTCCGATCTTTTCTGGCTGACGGATGCGCAGATGGCGCGCCTTGAGCCCTTCTTCCCGAAATCTCACGGCAAACCCCGCGTCGATGATCGGCGTGTGCTGAGTGGGATTATCTTCATCAATCGCAATGGTTTACGGTGGTGCGATGCTCCCGCTGCCTATGGTCCACACAAGACGCTCTACAACCGCTGGAAGCGGTGGAGCGACAGAGGTGTCTTCGCCAGGATGATGGCGGGCCTGGCTGCCGAGCATGGCGAACGGAAGACCGTGATGATCGATGCAACCTATCTCAAGGCCCACCGAACGGCGACCAGCATGGGCGTGAAAAAGGGGGGCGTGGCCGCCTGATCGGACGCACCAAGGGCGGAATGAACACCAAGCTGCACGCGATCTGTGACAGCCAGGGACGTCCTCTCAATCTGTTCGTCACGGCGGGACAAGTCAGCGATTACATCGGGGCCCGCGCTTTGGTCAGCAGTTTGCCAAAGGTTGAATGGCTGCTCGGAGACCGCGGATATGATGCGGACTGGTTCAGAGAAGCGTTGAAAGACAAAGGGATACGCGCATGTATCCCTGGAAGAAAGCAACGCAAGAAACCGATGAAGTACGACAAGCGCCGATACAAACGGCGCAACAGGATCGAGATCATGTTCGGCAGGCTCAAGGATTGGCGGCGTGTGGCAACCCGATACGACCGCTGTCCCAAGGTCTTTCTCTCAGCCATCGCCCTAGCGGCAACCGTCATCTATTGGCTATGAGATGCCGTAACGGGGCCTGCGCCACACACACGCCGCCCGTTGCCGCTTGCCAACTGTCGCGCGAGCTGTCGCCGTTCCCGTATCGGATCCAAAAGGAGGACTGCGGGATGAGGTTGTTTGTCGGCTTGGATGTATCGCTGGAGAAGACTGCGATCTGCGTGATCAGCGAGCATGGAAAGATCGTTAGGGAGGCGCAGGTCATCAGCGAGCCCGAGGCGCTCGCGCGGTGGATCGAAGAGCAGTCCGGCAGCATCGCTGCCGTCGGTCTCGAGGCCGGACCACTGTCGCAGTGGCTGCATCGGGGCCTCTCGGCCGCGGGCCTGGACGTGGTGCTTATGGAAACGCGCCGGGTAAAGAGCGCCCTGAAGGCGATGCCGATCAAGACGGACCGGAGGGATGCCGAGGGCATCGCGCGTTTGCTTCACCTCGGGTGGTTCCGGCCGGTCCATTGCAAGTCCGTCTCGGCGCAGGAAGTCCGCGCCCTGCTGGCGGCACGCAAAGCGGTCCAGCAGGGCATGATCGCGCTGGAGATGTCTCTGCGCGGCCTGCTGCGGAACTTCGGCCTGAAGGTGGGCGCCATCTCCCGAGGCCGTTTCGAACACCGCATTCGGGAACTGGCGACAGGAAATGCGATGCTGGAAGCGGCGACCGAGCCGATGCTGCGTGCCCGCGCCGCCCTGCGACAGGAATTGGCTGGACTCGAGCGGCACGTTCGCGGATTGGCCCAAGAAGATGAAGTGTGTCAGCGCCTGATGTCCATGCCCGGTATCGGCGCGGTCGTGGCGTTGACGTTCCGCTCCGCCGTGGACGACCCGTCCCGGTTCAGTTCCTCAAAGAAAGTGGGCCCCTGGGCCGGCCTGACACCGTCGCGCAATCAATCCGGCGAACGCGATGTCTCAGGCGGCATAACGAAGGCGGGCGATGCCAATCTGCGCCGCGCCTTGTGTCAGGCCGCGACCGTCATGATGAACCGCGGCCCTTCTACATGGCTGAGAACCTGGGCCGAGCGCGTCGCCCGCCGCAGGGGCCGAAAGTGTGCCATGGTCGCGCTTGCGCGCCGCATCGCCGTTGTTCTTCACCGGATGTGGCGTGACGAAACCGCATTCCAAGCGGGGGCGCCAATCAGCCATGCGGCATGACACTGTGAGTTACCAGCCGTTACCTGCCTGACCGCAGGTCTTCGAGGTCCCTCAGGGACGCGGTTCCGATGATGTCGTGGTCTGGACTGATGCCGGCCCCGCCAAGCACGCCTATGAGATGGACACATCGGAATTGTATCGAACCAGCATCTTGTTGGCAGCCCTTGCGCTGACCACGGACCGAAGCATGCACCCGGGTGCGACCTCTCAGGAAGACTGCGAAGTTAGAAGAGCGGCTTGAATGCAAAGACCAATGCCCCGCATTCCAGCGGTCAACACCGTGCGGCCAAAACGGCTTGACCGGGACAGCCCCGTTACCGAAGTCCTGAGCCTAGATGACGTTGGCGTTGTTGCACAATTAGGCCTGAGGGAGAGTTCCCCCTATCCCCGGCGGGTTCACGCTTCACAAACGACGTCAGCCTTTCCGAGGGCTGAGAAACGGTTCATGAGGGCGATGCGGATGTGGATTTCTGCGGTTTGTCGGTCGGGGTCTCTTGCCATAATGCGTTCACCGAATGATTTGAGGCATCGCATCTTGGCCTCGACACGGCTTCGGGCGTGGTAGCCGCTCCATCGCTTCCAGAGAGACACGCCGTTTGCTGGCGAGTGCCTTCTGACGATGCCTTACGGATCGTATGAATGGGGCGTCTGCCTTGGCTCACTCGATTTGCTGGAAGCGCAAACCAATTTCGAGATTATTCAGGCTGCAGCCCAAACGGCCGGTGGGCGAGGGACGGATGAAGTGCGCGGCCTTGTGCAACAGGTAGGCCACGATCAGTTCGATTTGGTCATAATGAACCCACCTTTCACCCGTCATGGTGCACGAGAAGGCGACCGCACAGAAGTTCATAATCCCGCTTTTGCGGCATTCGGAGCAACTGAGGCCGAGCAAAATATGCTCTGCCGGTCTCGTCCATAGGAGATGTCAGCACGAGAATTGGACCCCACCACCTCGACATATCAGGCGCGCAGATTAAGGGCGATGGCTTGCCTCAAGGTCCGTTCGAAGTCATTGCTGGCTTGCCGGACGGCGCAGCCTATCCTTGCCTCTGGAACCACCAGACTGCTGATGAGCGCCGACTAACGGTTCAGCCAGACTCACATTGCCGCGTCAGGGATGTTGATGGGCAAACGCCCGATGACCTTCGCGACCGCGCTCAGGCGAGGTGGGAGACAGCGCGACGGTTGCACTACAACCTTGATCTTCAGTTCAACTCTCAGTCTCTTGTCGCCTGCATGACCGAACATCCGTCAATCGGCGGACGCGCTTGGCCAACCGTGATTTTGGCCGATGATCTACACGAATTCGCATTTGCCCTCTGGAGCAATTCTACACCAGGCTTTCTGTGTCGATGGTGGATGTCGAACAAGACTCAGGCGGGGCGGGGCGCATCCACAGTGACAAGCGTTCCGGGATTTTCGACGTTGTACGTACGGCGGCTGTCAACCAACCAGCATCAAGCGGCGCGAGAAGCGTTTGATGCATTGGCGCAAGAACGGTTCCTGCCCTTTGACCAGATCAACGAGGACACTGCCCGGGCTGAGTTGGACAGACGGCTGCTTGTCGATGTGCTCGGTCTATCTCCGGACCTGTGTGTGGCAGGAGGCCCGATGTGACCTGAGAGCCGCTTCTTCCTCCAGTTTGAGGTAGAGTCCGCCCAACCAGGAGACGGACAATGAAGCGATCAAGGTTCACGGAAGAGCAGATCATCGGGATGCTGAAGGAGCAGGAGGCCGGAATGACGACGGCCGATGTCTGCCGCAAGCACGGGGTCAGCACGGCAACGTTTTACAAATACAAGGCGCGGTTCGGCGGCCTCGAGGTATCGGACGCGCGCCGACTGAGGGCGCTCGAGGACGAGAACGCCAAGCTGAAGAAGCTGCTGGCCGAAGCGATGCTCGACAATGCGATACTGAAGGATGTCACTTCGCGAAAGTGGTAGCGCCCGGCGTCAGGCGGGAAGCGGTGGCACACGTTGTGGAAGTCCACGGAGTGAGCCAGCGACGGGCGGGCAAGGCACTGGCCGTGGATCGGTCGAGCGTGCGCTATCGCAGCGTGCGGCCTGACGATGCCGAAGCGAGGGCCGCCATGAAGGCTGTCGCGGCCGAGAGGCGGCGGTTTGGCTATCGCCGCATCCACGTGATGCTGGAACGGCAGGGGATCATGATGAACCTGAAGAAGCTCAGGCGGCTCTATCGCGAGGAGAAGCTCCAAGTGCGCCGCCGGGGCGGCCGAAAGCGGGCTCTGGGGACACGCTGGCCGATGCTGGTGCCAGATGCCCCCAACCAGCACTGGAGCCTGGACTTCGTCAGCGATGCGCTGACGGATGGCAGACAGTTCCGCGTTCTGGCCGTGGTCGACGACTACAGCCGGGAGTGCCTGGCCTTGGTGGCGGACACGTCGCTCTCTGGCCTGCGCGTCGTGCGCGAGCTCGATGCGTTGATGTTGCGCCGCGGCCAGCCTGCAATGGTGGTTTCGGACAATGGAACGGAACTGACCTCGGTGGCTGTCCTGAGCTGGTGCCAGCGCACGGGCATCGAATGGCACTACATCGCGCCAGGAAAGCCCATGCAGAATGGCTTCGTCGAAAGCTTCAACGGACGCTTCCGGGACGAGCTTCTCAACGAGTCGCTATTCTCGTCTCTGGCCGATGCCCGCGAGCAGATCCGGGCATGGCAGCACGACTACAACCACCATCGCCCTCACTCAGGACTGGGGAACATTCCGCCCGTCGAGTTCGTGGCAAAGAAGGGGCTGGAAATGCGCGCCGCGTAGCCTCAGAGATCAACCTGCGGACTCTCCGAAAATCCGGAGGAGAGTCGGGTCTCAGGTCAGATGGAACGGCTTCGCGCCAAGCTGGCTGCCGAGCCGCAGATTCACTCAGATAAACGCACGCGCGTTGTGTTCACAGATGATGGCGAGACTACGGAACCGCGCTAACCCACCTTCAGCATGTGGCACTCCAGCCGTCCTTTTGTCGGGACGACCAGGATATTTGGGATTCTTTGCTCCAGCCGTAGGGCGCTTAGTATCACAGCGCCTTCGTCGTCGTTGCTTATGTAGCCGCGAAAGAGGGTTTCTTCGTACTGTTCAGCAAAATCGAACGATGCATCGTCGCCAAAACCCAGGCTGATCCCGGTCACATACGCGTCGATCAGGCCGTCCCAAACGGTCACGAAATCCCCATCCTGAGATAGGTAGCAATTCAGACGCATCTGGTCGTGTGCGCTTTGGTCTATCCCCTCAAGCTCACGTTCATAAACGGCGACATTGCTGGGGAAAGTGAAGTCGAGCTTCAGAAACCCATGATTTGTCGGGTCAAATGACATGCTTCCTATCGTCCAAAACGCAGAGTTGGATCCTGCGATCTCAATATGGCCATGATCTCTACGTCATCACCATCTAGCGTGTAGTAGATCGAATGCTTCCCGCAGACGCTGCGCCGGTATCCTTCGCGAATTTCCGGCACTTCCTGGTAGAGCAGGGGGGTCTCACCCAACACTTCCAACCTTTCGATGATCTGCCAAAAATAGGCATCGGCTTGTGCTTCGCCGTGTTTTCTAACGCCATACTGATGAATGCCGATCAGGTCATCTTTTGCCTCTTCCGAAAGCCTATAAGTCCCCATTTTTGCGCAGTTCTTTCTTTGATTGCTCTAGAATCTGGTCGGGGGTCATATCGGTGAAACCGCGTTGCTCTGCACGGATTAGTCTCGCTCTGATCTCTTCCACACCGTTCTCGATCTCGCGGGCACGCCGCAAGGCATCGTTGACAGCTTCGGTCTGGGTCTTGAACTCACCGCTATCGACACGGGCTTGCAACCAAGCATGGTTGGGTTCGCTAATCGTAATCGTTTGTCTTGGCATGACACATCTCCTACAGACTGGTGCAATACTACACCAAAAACGACCTTTTCCAAATAGTTTGACTTCTCATTCTGACAATGGTCGGGGCAGGGGTGAACTTACCCGACGAGCTGATATCCGCGCTTCTGCTTGGCGCGATAGAGCGAAACCATAGCGTCGGCCGCGCGGCCTGCATCTTCGAACAGCTCGATCCGATGCCGCCCTTGGGTGCCGATGCGGCCCCATTCGCGCAGCAGTGATACGCCGCCGAACAGGTCGGGCATCAAGCGCAGCCGATAAAAGCGATACATATTGGCCTCGGGGTCTACGCGCTCGATGCGGATATCCTCGGGAAACAACTCAAGCTGCTGCATCGGATGCCTCCCGCATGACGCGGCTGATCGTGGAGCGATGAACGCCAAAAAGCCGTGCGGCCTGGGCCTCCGTGCGCTTGCCCGACCGCACCATATCCCGGATTTCCTGGCGCTGATCGTCAGACAGCTTCGGTTTGCGCCCTGGGTGGCGTCCTTTCTTGCGGGCGCGCTCCAGACCGGCGCGGGTACGTTCGCGGATCATTTCGCGTTCGAACTCTGCAAAAACGCCCACCATCTGCATCATCATGCGCCCGGCGGGCGTAGTCGTGTCGATGGCTTCGGTCAGGGACCGGAATCCAGCGCCCGCCGCGTCGATCTTCTCCATGATTGACAGAAGGTCTTTCAGGGACCGGGACAGCCGGTCCAGCTTCCAGACGATCACTACGTCGCCGTCGCGTAGCTGATCGAGCATCCTATGAAGCTCCGGCCGATCCCATCGACCGCCGGACGCGCGTTCCTCGAACACGCGCTCACAGCCAACCGCGCGCAACGCGTCGAGCTGCGCGGCGGTGGCCTGGTCGTCGGTCGATACGCGGGCATAGCCTAGGTTCATAGAAACATTGTTGCGCTTTCTTGTTGCTCAATCAAGTTATTTCGCAACATATATTTGCAACAATGCGAGGTAGGGCAGGGGGGCTGTGAACTTGATCGCTACTTGGCGGTCTTTTTTGAGCGTTAATTGGCGTTTCCGATGACGAGGGTCTGAGCGGCGGCCTCTACCACATCTTCGGTGATTGCGGCCATTTCGTTGATGCGGGCGATGCGTTCGATCTGCATGAACAGGCGTTGCAAAAGACGGAAGTTGCCAGCTGTCAGTCGGATGATGGCAGCAGCAACACGGTCGTCGGTGAAATCTGCATCATCCTGGCCAAAGCCCCATTTCCTCCATTGCCGCTGCAAAACGAATTGCATCTCATCCTTCGAAAGCGGTGGGTATTCATGCACAAAACCTATTCGGCTGTAGAGTTGCGGGTATTGCGACATCCGTTTTTCAATGCCGGGCATACCGATCAGGATCAGCCCAGCGTCACTGCGATCGAACTGGTCGCGCAGGAACTCCAGGCCGGTCATGGTAAGGCGTTCGGCTTCGTCAATGATTACCAACTCTATCAGGCCAAGCGGTGTTAGAGGTCGCTCCGCCCACTTGGGGTTCCCGTAGCTGTCAATGCAAACGCATAGTCGCATGATAAATGGTTGAATGTCCTTGCGCAGCGCCGAGATACTGCCGCCCACCGGCGGTGTATAGAACAAGGTACGGGCGCGGGACGAGGCTGCATACACTTTCTTGTCCGAGTCTTCACGCCTACCCCATGTCGTTATCAGCGGTTCGATCAGGTCCCAATTGGCATAGCGGCGGGCTGACAAGGTTTTGCCAACGCCCGCCCGACCATGACACAAGCCGATGGTTGCGTTGCGGCGCACAGCGTTCGCGAATTCGACAAACCGCTTATGTTCGCGGGTGACGAGGAAAGTACCGGTCCGGCGAGTCTGGCGGCTCATGGCGTCTTGTCCGTTTTATACAGGACCAGCTTTTGGCGCGGGGCGTCAGGCGATACGGGATTTTGCTTTTCACGACTTGGAGGTGGCGCAGGTTTGGGAAGAAACTCGGTGATCTGTCTGGATTTTACCGTGATCTCGTTGCGCAAAGCCTTCCGCCTGGCGGTGCGGGCCTGTTGGATATCCTTGAGTGATATTGTGTGATGCGCATGATGGGCGCTGACAGCGCGGCACAAAAACCGGTCGCGGTGGAACACGCGCAGTTCGGTAATGTCGCGCGGGTCATAGCGGATGTTGACCGTTTTGCCGACATAGGCTGCAAGTGTGGGATCGGTGTAGAGCAAGCCCTGAAACCGAATGCCGTCACGGCGGACCTGCCGGGTTTTTAAGGCCATTACCAGTAGCAGATCGAGCTGTTCCAGACTGTTCGGCATACGAGGTAGCCAGCCGTCACCCCGCCAAGCCTCATTAGGTGGCACATCGATTTCGCTATGCTTGCGCGCGTTGTACACTGCGGTGACGAAAGTCTTTACGGCAACCTCCAACTCGCCGAGCGACAGGCGTGGCGGGGAGGCTGGTTTTCCGTTCGACAAAGCCCCCGGTAACTCAGGCAACAGCTCAGTGTTGATGGTACCGAAAAACCGCTCGATCTTGCCACGCCCCTGTGGCCGGCCAACCGTGGAAAACACAAGCTCAATGCGCAGGTCAGCTGCGACCTGCTCAAGGTGCTTGCTGGTGAAGTCGCTGCCGTGATCGGTGTATAAAACATCCGGCAGGCCACAAATCGGCCAGGAAGGCGTATCCTTTCGCCAGATAGCTTGCCGCAGGGCAAGAGCGGTCTGGATAGCAGAAGGTGCGCCGACAAAGACGGCGTACCCAGCCACTGCACGGGAATGATCATCAAGCACGATGGTAAGCCACGGCCGCACCGGCGCACCATTGGTATCCAAGATGATTAGATCGAGTTGTGTGTGGTCTGTCTGCCAGACAGCATTCGGCCTTTCGGCCCGATGACGATGAATCATTTCGAACCGGTCACGATAGGCGGCTGCGCCATCATGAGCGAGCGTGACAAGCGCGGGATCAAGACTATTCACGATTGAATGTATCGTGGCATAAGAAGGGACAGGCCAGTCACGCGATTTTACAATCGGGATGATGCGCCGGTGGATTGCGGCGGTAGAGAGACGGGGTTTGTGTAAGGCCAGCCCTTCAATCAGCTCGACCAGTTCAGATGATAGCCGCCGTTGCCCGGCATCAGATCGCGGTGCTCTTGCAAGTCCGGCAAGCCCAAAGCGCTGATATCGGGACGTCCACCTTTGCAGCGTGCGCAGTGGGATACCACTGACACGGGCAACTTCCGTCAGGGGGACTTCGTCGATCAGGTGCTGGCGCAGTATGTTGAACCGGCGCAACGCCTCGGCGCGTCGGTCTTCGGGCAGCGCAGTCAGACTGTCCGTAAGGGGATCGGTGACCGGACGCCGGATTATCAACGAACTGCTCCCAGTGTTTGCAACGGAAAACGATTCTCATTTGACTGGTCCGGTTATAGTATCATTGGAGGGGCCTTTTGCGTTACATACGATCACGATCAAGACGAAGCTCGGCCAATTCTGGCCCAAGGATGTATCATGACCAAAACCCGCGTCGGTTATGCCCGCTGCTCGACCGACAAACAGGATCTCGCAGCGCAACGGACAGCGCTCCTCGCTCTCGATGTCGCGGAAGACCGGATCTACACCGATCACGGCCTGACCGGCACGAACCGGGAGCGGCCAGGTCTGGCCCAGGCACTCGCAGCAGTCCGCGAAGGGGACACGCTTGTCGTGCCGAAACTGGACCGGCTGGCGCGGTCGGTTCCCGACGCCCGGGCTATCGCTGATGAACTGGAAAAGCGCGGGGTGAAACTGGCATTGGGCGCATCGGTCCATGACCCGACCGATCCGATGGGTAAGATGTTCTTCAACATCCTCGCCACATTTGCCGAATTCGAGGCTGATCTGATCAGGATGCGCACCAAGGAAGGTATGGCCATCGCCCGCGCCAAGGGACGACTGAAGGGCAAAAAGCCAAAACTATCGGATCGTCGTCAGGCAGAATTGCGCCGCATGTATGACACGGGTGACTACTCGATCAGCGATCTGGCAGAGCTGTTCGACGTATCGAGGCCCACCGTCTATCGGGTCTTGCAGCGGACACCGAGCGCCGATGCGTCTTCGGCTGCGGTATAGCTGCCGATCGCTGCGCTGCACATGAACTCACACAACGCGGGACTTTTTTGCCGTTCGCTGCAGGCGCACCAATGTCTGGTTCAGCAAACCGTTCAACAAATGGTGGTTTTTGAACGAGCTGTGCTGCTTCACTTCCGGTAAAAGTGAGCGGCTACCATATTGATATTGAATCACACCCTTACGGATGACATTAATTTCTGGCTACATTTAAACCCCCTGAGGCCTGATAAAACTGGTCCGTCAGACCGCCACGGGAACAGCAGTTGACAAAGCCCCCCTTGGCGCACAACGTAGTCCTTTCTCACCCGGGGGGTCCCGACAAGGGGCTGAGAAACTGATGGTGCGGCAACGCATAGCGCAGTGACCCGACGAACCTGATCCAGTTCATACTGGCGTAGGGATGGTGTTCGGCTGTGCGGCATTGCCCTGCCTGTTTTTTACAGGCGTTTATCGCGTGGCTATTCTCCATTCAGTACGGCGGAGCTGGATCTCATTGCTATGAGCACGGAGATACTGACTCATGAAAGATCTGACACCAACCGTTACTACTGGACCCTTACCGGCATCCCGGCGCGTTTATCAGCCCGGAACGCTGCATCCCCAAATTCGCGTCCCTATGCGCGAGATTGATCTTCACCCTTCGGCTGGCGAACCGCCGGTTACGGTCTATGACAGCTCTGGCCCCTATACTGATCCCAGCGCTAAAATCGCTATCAACGGTGGCCTGCCGCGCCTGCGGGCAGACTGGATCGCCGCACGCAACGATATCGAGCTTTATGAGGGTCGCCATGTGCGTCCCGAGGATAATGGCTTTGCTGAGGGTGCCCGGCTGGTGCCCGAATTCCCGGTCCGCCACAAGCCGTTGCAAGCCAAGGCAGGACGCGCGGTCACGCAGATGGCCTATGCCCGCGCCGGGATTATAACACCCGAGATGGAATTTGTCGCCATCCGCGAGAACCTTGGCCGTAAGGCCGCGAAAGAGGCTCTGGTACGTGACGGCCAGGATTGGGGCGCGGCCATCCCCGATTTTGTGACTCCCGATTTCGTGCGCGAAGAAGTCGCCAGGGGCCGTGCGATCATCCCCGCCAATATCAACCACCCCGAGGCCGAGCCGATGGGGATCGGGCGTAATTTTCTGGTCAAGATTAACGCGAATATCGGTAACTCCGCCGTCACCTCCTCGATGGAGGAAGAGGTGGAAAAGATGGTCTGGGCCACACGTTGGGGCGCGGATACGGTGATGGACTTGTCTACGGGCCGCAATATTCACAACATCCGCGACTGGATCATCCGCAATTCTGCCGTACCCATCGGCACCGTTCCGCTTTATCAGGCGCTGGAAAAGGTCGAGGGTATCGCCGAAGACCTAAGCTGGGAGGTGTACCGCGATACGCTGATCGAACAGGCTGAACAGGGGGTGGATTACTTCACCATTCATGCTGGCGTGCGGCTGCATATGATCCCGATGACGATAAAGCGGGTGACCGGGATTGTATCGCGCGGCGGCTCGATCATGGCGAAATGGTGCCTGCATCATCACCGCGAAAGTTTCCTTTACGAGCACTTCGCTGAGATCTGCGAAATTGCCCGGGCATATGACGTCAGCTTCTCTTTGGGGGATGGGTTGCGTCCCGGCTCTATCGCGGACGCCAATGATGAGGCGCAATTCGCCGAACTGGAGACGTTGGGCGAACTGACGCAGATCGCATGGAAGCATGACTGTCAGGTGATGATCGAAGGACCGGGCCATGTAGCCATGCACAAAATCAAGGAGAATATGGACAAGCAGCTGGAGGTCTGCGGCGAGGCGCCGTTTTATACGCTCGGGCCGCTTACCACGGATATCGCACCGGGATATGACCACATTACCAGCGGTATTGGTGCGGCGATGATAGGCTGGTTCGGCACGGCGATGCTTTGCTATGTCACTCCCAAAGAGCATCTAGGTCTGCCTAACCGTGACGATGTGAAGATCGGTGTCATCACCTACAAGATTGCGGCTCATGCTGCCGATCTGGCCAAGGGGCATCCGGGAGCGCAGATCCGAGATGACGCGTTGTCACGCGCGCGGTTCGAGTTCCGCTGGGAGGATCAGTTCAACCTCTCGCTTGATCCCGAAACCGCGCGCTCGATGCATGACGAAACCTTGCCGAAAGAGGCGCATAAGGTCGCGCATTTCTGCTCCATGTGCGGACCGAAGTTCTGCTCGATGCGGATCAGCCACGATATCCGCGCCGAGGCGCAGAAGGACGGCATGGCGAAAATGGCCGAGAAGTTCCGCAAAGGCGGTGATCTTTATGTTCCTCTTGATAAGGTAAAGGAAATATAAGGGGTGACAGGTTCGCCGGAAGCGTAATATCGGAAAGACCTGTCACCAATATGCGGCTGGCGCAGCGCATCCCCAGCCAGATTGTCATGCACGTCGCCGCCAGCGTCCTGTTGGCGGCGAATTATATAGAGGTGATGCACCGTATCCAGTGGGAGTTTAGCCGCTCAACAAACGCTCGTTTTTTGCACCTGCGCAAACCGCCTCGTCCAACGCCGCCAAAAACCCCGTTCAAAACCCAAACAGTTGTTGAAGGTTTTTTGGCTTGCTGTTGATAGCAGACATTCGTAGTCGATGCAGCACCGGTTACACTGGGCTGATTCCGTTGAAAAACTCGTTTCGATTTGGCACTTTGGGGTTGGTTGTGGCCTAATTTTTGTTCGGCAATCTGAGACGGTGCCGCTTGTCATTCTGTGGCCGGCACCATGGGTTTGAGTTTTGCTAGTTTCCGAAGGTTTTGGGCGGTGGCTGCGAGGGTAAACTCGTCTTGGACGCCGCATGGGCCACGTAATCGGAGCCGGCCCAGGCCGAGGATGCGTTTAAGGTGGGCAAAGAGCATCTCTACTTTCTTTCGCCGCCTCTGGGCAGTTGGATTGTACTCTGAGGCGGTGCATTGGCGGGCGAAGTCTCGGACGATCTCATATTTCTCGCGATGGATCGCACGGACCTCCGAGTTGGGGCAGCATTTGGCCTTCAGCGCACATCCCGTGCAATCAGACTTCCGCGTCCGATATCTGCGGGCTTTCCAAGCTGGTGCATTTCGCGCGGGATCGGAATAGGTCCGCCATGTGTGGCGCATCTCCTTTCCACTCGGGCAGATGTAGCGATCGTTCTCGTCATCCCACGTGAAGTCGGACCGCGAGAAGGTTCCGTCGGTCCGTTCACCTTTATCAAAGACAGGGATGAAGGGGAGGATCTGGCGCTTGAGTGCCAGCCAGACCAGGTTGTCTGACGATCCGTAGGCGGTGTCAGCAGCGATCCAATCGGGCTTCACGCCAAACCGGTCTTCGGTCCGGTCGAGCATCTTCCGCATGGCACCGACCTCGGCGGTCTTGTTCGACCGGCTGGCGTCCACGTCAACGATAATCCCGTGATCGGTGTCGATCAGGTAGTTGTCAGAATAGGCAAAGAATGCAGGCCCTTTGCGCGCAGCCGTCCATTGACTGGCCGGATCGGCATGGGCGGTGAACTTGGGTTTTGCTGTTGTCGCTGCACCGAAGGCTTCATCGTCCAAAGTGTCGAGATACTCCCGCACCGCGCGGGGCGCATCCGTGGGATCAATCTCGCGGGCCGCCCAGCCTTCGGGATTGCTCGAGTTCTGCTTCTGGACATCCGCGCTGATCAGGCTGGCATCGACCGCAAAGCCCTGGCCGCCGACCAAACCCTCTTCAATGCAGCGCGCAACAGTCGCCTCGAACACATGACGCAAGAGGTCACTGTCACGGAAGCGGCCGTGCCGGTTCTTGGAAAATGTCGAATGGTCCGGGATGCGGTCTGTCAGTTCAAGGCGGCAGAACCATCTGTATGCCAGGTTCAGATGCACCTCTTCGCAGAGCCGCCGCTCTGACCGGATGCCAAAACAGTATCCGACCAACAGCATCCGGATCATCAGCTCAGGATCGACAGATGGACGCCCCGTGTGGCTATAGAAATCTGCCAAATGCCCCCGGATGCTGCTCAGATCGAGATGCCGATCAATCGATCTCAAAAGGTGGTCCTGCGGGACATGCTCCTCCAGCGAAAACTCGTAAAACAGTGCCGCCTGTGCTTCCTGCCTTGGCCCCATCATTGTAAGTTCTCCCGCTCAATAACTGAATTGAATCAGTCAATTGGGCGTCGATCAAGGAAGAGTTTTTCAACAATATCGGCTCAGACCAGACTTTCGCGGCATCACGCCCGAACGTCTGCTCTACTTCTCTTCCAGATATCTCCCCCAGCACGCCACTTACCGCTGAAGAAATTGCGCCAGATTGTGGTAAAGGTCACAGGTAGCCCTGCAGCAGGTAGGCGAGATAGCCGTTATAGCTCGGCGCCTCATCGGTGCACATGTGCAGCTGCATCGCGAGGTCCGCGATCCGGCGCAGCTTGATGCGATGCCTGGCCCCTTGTTCGGGGGTCAGCTCCCCGGCGAGCCGCTGCAGCGTGGCGATGCGCTCGACCTGGATCGTCTGGGTGCCGGGCAGGCGCATGATGTCGAAGTAATGCAGCTCCTTGATCGGACTGAAATGACAGTCCGGGCTGGTCTGCAGCAGGTCCGACAGCCAGGTCGTCCCCGCCTTCTGCGCACCGATGCCATAAAGCAGGGTCGCGCCCCGGGGAAAGGGGATCGGGGTTCTGGGAATATCGAGTTCGTACATGGTTGCCCTGCCCTCAAGGATCCTGCCTGCGCCGGTCAGCGCAACTTCATGTTGCTTTCGTGATGGGCGATGGCCTCGTGAATGTCTTCATGGTAGGTCAGCTGCCCGTTCTCGATCACGATGCCCACATCGCACATCTCGCGCACATGGCCCATGGAGTGGCTCACGAAGACCGCGCCGGCATCGGCCATACGGTCCTGAAACATCGCGCTCGCCTTCTTCTTGAAGGCCGCATCGCCCACCGCCGTTACCTCGTCGACCAGGTAGGTGTCGAACTTGATCCCCATGGAGATACCGAAGGCGAGCCGCGATTTCATGCCCGAGGAATAGCTGCGGAAGGGCTGGCGGAAGTGGTCGCCCAGCTCGGCGAAATCCTCCACGAAATCGGTCAGGGCTTGGGTGTCGATGCCATAGACCCGGGCCAGGAACTTGGTGTTCTGAGCGCCGGTCATGTCCGGATGGAACGAGCCGGCGAAGCCGACGGGCCAGGAGATCGTGCCACTGGACAGGATCTCCCCCGAGGTCGGGTCGACCGTGCCTGCGATCATCTTCAGAAGGGTCGATTTGCCCGCCCCGTTGCGCCCCAGAAGCGCCACGGAGGTCTTCGAGGGGATGGTGAGGGAAACATTCTCCATCACCGTCTTGACGTAGCCCTTGACCACGAAACGCTTGGTGAGGTTCTCGAACCGGATCATGGCGCGTGCGACGCGTTCAGCGCCGGTCTCGAAGGGAATAGGCGATGAGGGCCGTGATCGTCCAGGCCAGGAAGGAAAACAGCCCGATCAGGCCCAGCAGGTAGATCCGTTGGGGGTACTCGGCCCGCTCGGCCAGGGTCGGGCGGACATGGGCGGCCAGGTACCGGCTCTGGCGGCGGGCCTCGTTGCGGGCCGCGTCGAAGGTGGCGAGCGCTGCCACGTAGCTCTGCTGGGCGAATTCCAGGTCCACCGAGAGCCGCTCGAACTCGCCCACCAGGTCGGCAAAGACCGACCGGTCCCCCGAGACCCCGCCGCCCAGGCCCACCTTGCGGCGTTCCTCCTCGATGCGGCGTTCGATCACCGCGATGCGCAGTTCGCCTTGCGTGATCCGCGGGTCGCCGGTGCGCGTCGTCTCGCGCAGCAGGTCCACCTCGATCAGGGCATCGGCCAGCTGCGCCTGCAGCGTGTTGACCAGCCCCATCTGGCCCTGGGTGTCGATGGTCGGATCGACGATCTGTGTGCGGTTGCGGAACTCGTTGAGCGCAAGGCGCGCGTCGCGCAGACGGGTCTCGGCCTGGGTGAGCTCGTCGCGGGCATAGGCGATGGCGTCTTCCCGGGCCAGCGCCGAGAGCGCGTTGATGCGCGCGCTGCTCTCGGCGAAGATCATCTCGGCGATGGCGCGCGCGTCGGCGGGATCGAAGGCCAGCACCCGCAGGTCCAGGAGTCCCGAGCCGCTGTCGTAATAGATCGACACCTTGCGCAGCCAGTGATCCTGCAGATCCTCGATGGTGCCGGGGGGATCATAGGCGAAGATCGGGTCTACCTCCGGGTCGGCCTTCGACCAGATCCCGCGCAGGTCGAGCGCGGCATCCACCGTCGCCACCAGCTCCTGGCTTTGCAGGAACTTGTAGAGAATATCGGTGTCCGAGCTCGACGAGCCCGACAGCTCGGTGATCCCGCCCAGAAGCTCGATGGCCGAGCCGACCTCCTCGGTGCGCACGGAAAAGCCCACGTAAGACGCGTATTGGTCCTGAGCCCGGGCCCAGAGATACCAGGCCGAGACCAGGATCGGGACGACCACCATGATCGCGAAGCTGATCATCAGCAACTTGTGATGAGGACGGCGGCGGGCCGGGGGAACCGGTGGGGCGATGCGGATCTGCGCCGCTTCGGCCTGGCCCTTTGTAGGCGCGGGTTTCGGTGTGGGTTTCTGGGCCGGTTTCTGGGCGGGCTGCGGGGCGGCGGTCTTGTGCCCCGTGTCCTTTAAAGTGTCTTTTCCGGTCTTTTTAGCAGTCTCTTTCGAGGCCTGGACGACGGGTTGAGGCCGCGCCTTCGGGCTTGCCCCGTCCGGACCGCCGGGTCTGTTCTGACCGCCCGACCCCGGCGCCTTCGAGGCCGCGGCGCCCTGCTGCGCGGCCCTGTCGGGTGCACCGGGCTTGGGCTCGGGGGCGGAGGGGCCCCTGTCCTGGGGGGAGGGTTTGGGCTGTGTCACGCGGGAAAAATCCTTCAGGCGGTCCGGGCAGGCCAGAATGCCCTGCTCCGTGTGCTATCGAAAACCGGGCGCTTTTTCCAGCGGTATGCACCGCGGCATCCCGGCCCCGCCGCGGTCGCCCCTGTCAGACCGGCAGGCCCAGCCGAGCCAGCAGCGCCTCGTCGGTCTGCACGAAGGCCGTCAGTTTCGCCCGGGCGGCGTCGGTGTCCAGCAGGGCCATGAGCCGTGGCCAGCGGGCTTCGCCGTGGGGCTGGTCGCCGGTATTGACGAAGCGGTCGGTCACCGAGATCGCCAGGCCGTAGTGCGCGGCGATGTCCTGCTCCAGCGCGCCGAGGTCCTCGGTGCTGTAGACCCGGTCGAGATCGGCGGCGATATGCGTCCTGGCGGTCTCCAGCAGGGCCTGCGGCGCGGTCTCGCGGGTCCGGGCCCAGGCCCGCATCCGGCGCGCGGCGAAATAGCGAGCGTAGAAATTGTCGTAATGGTCGTGCACGAAGACCTGCCAGGGCCGGTCGCCGCCGCGGAAATAGTCCGTAGCCGCTCCTTGATCAGGTCGAACCCGGCCTCTGCGGCTAGTAGCGCAAAACTCGCAGTGTCGGAAATCTGGTTGATGGCGTTATCTCCCTAGGTGTTTGAGGTTGTGATCCTTTCGCAAGAATGGAAGGAAGCATTAGCTTTGAGTTCTGCGACAGCCTGGATGACACGCACAGGAAGATGGCGCTATGACACGATGCGGTCAGGCTGCCCTCGTCCCTGGGCAACCAGACAATGCAGAAAGCGCGCTGAGCGCTTGAGCAATTTGAGGGCTACGCGCCCTGTACGTTTGCCCAAGACAAGGAACCGGAACACCCAACTCCAACCCGCGGAATCTCATGTGAATGAGGGACTGGCGGGGGGAGGGGGGAGGTCAATTTCGAGAATTTTAACAAAAAATTCACGATCTTACGGCACAGTGGCAATACACACGAGGCTATATCATGACTGAAACCGAAAAACTAAATGCTCTCTGCGGCGCACTTATGGCGTCGAAGGAGAAACGCCTTCCCTGCACAGAGGCAGCCCTTCGCAAGCTTTTCGATGAAATTGTAAAAAACTATGAACAAGAACAGGTAGAAAAAGATAGACTTGGCGACGACCATGCCCGAAGGTCTTCCTTTCAGCCATCACCCTCGCCGCACTCGTCATTTGCTGGCTATGAGTCATGACCTTAGTAGTGCAATTCCGTTTCTAAAATTTATGACTGCAGCAGAGCAAATACTAGTATCAATACTTTCATTGATTGATTATGCAGAAACTAAGGGTGATGAGTGCTTAATTTTAAGTGCACAAAGTGCGTTGAAGGAGGCCCGGAAAGAACTAGGCTGCGAAGCGCATTATCTCAACAACTATCTGACGGAAAAGTTCGGATCTTGATGGCTGGTAGTCAACGCCAGACATTGGACTGAGGTGCCTCTGACCCGCTCCCCTGAAAAGTCCTCGATTTGAGATTAGCCTGCTCTCCAATTGAGGAGACAACCATCACCGACCGCACTCGAGCCTCGACGGACTCTGAGGTGCCCCTAGATTTGTAGACGCCTTGCCCCCTAACTTTGCGGCAAGGAGGCCGACATGGGGACAAACAATTACAGTGACGAGTTTAAGCGCGATGCGGTGCATCAGATTACGGTTCGAGGGTATCCAGTTCGGGAGGTTTCGCGTCGTTTGGGCGTGAGCAAGCATTCTCTGTACAAATGGATGAAGCTGTTCGGGGAACCATCGCCAAAGCCCGGCTTGGACCATGAAGCCGAGAACCGGCGTTTGAAGCGGGAACTGGCGCGGGTCACCGAAGAGCGAGACATCCTAAAAAAGGCAACGGCGTACTTCGCGCGCGAGTCCCAATGAAGTACGCCTTCATCCGGGCGCATCGTGAGGAGTTCGGCGTCAGAGCCATGTGCCGGGTGCTGCGGGTCCATTTCAGCGGCTTCTATGCATGGCTTAAGAATCCGTTAAGCCACCGCGCGCAAGAGGATGCGCGTCAGACCGAATTGATCCGGCAGGCTTGGGTCGAAAGTGGGAAGGTCTACGGCTATCGCAAGCTGACCGATGACTTGCGCGACCTGGGAGAACAGATTTCCGATAACCGGGTGGCGCGGCTGGCATCGCTGGCCGGGATCGCTGCGCAGGTTGGCTACAAGCGCCGTCCCGGCCGGTACGGCGGCAAGCCTGCCATTGTGGCTGAGAACAGGTTGGAGCAGCAATTCAGCGCCTCTCAGCCGGACCAGGTCTGGGTGACCGACATCACCTACATCAAAACCCATGAAGGCTAGCTGTACCTATGTGTTGTCATCGACCTGTTCTCGCGCCGCGTGGTCGGCTGGTTAGCACAGTCCCGTATGACAACGGATCTGGCCTTGCAGGCCCTGCTGATGGCGGTCTGGCGACGAAAACCGAACAGGAAGGTCACCGTGCATTCCGATCAGGGCTCCCAGTTCACCAGCCGGGAATGGCAGACGTTCCTTCGCCAGCACGACCTGGAACCCAGCATGAGCCGACGGGGCAACTGTCACGACAACGCTGTTGCGGAGAGCTTCTTCCAATTGCTGAAGCGCGAGCGGATCAGGCGTCGGACCTACCCGACCCGCGAAGACGCAAGACGGGACGTTTTCGAATACATCGAGCTGTTCTACAATCCGAAACGCAAGCATACGAACAACAGAATGCTGTCACCAGTTGACTTCGAAATCCGACCGCAGAAGATGAACCAGGCAGGTGTCTAGGAAACTAGGGGCACCTCAGTTCACGTGCCTCGAAGGAGCCGAAACCAAATGCAGACGGCTGCGCCGAAAGAAAACCGTTCCGTCCCGCAGACTTCTTCAGCACCCTGCTAAGCTACCAATTATAGAACGGCGGAGTTTTCAATTTCGATCATTAAACTCTCTGCTTCTGTTCCTAGCACATAGATCAAGTCGCCGTCGTCGTTGTGATGGATCAATACACTATTTCCGAGAGAAATTAATCGATAGTCATCAGAGCCCAGTATGATCGTATCATCGGTGTCGTAGTCGTAGATAATATCGAGTTCGCGTTGGTTGTTGTCGAGTTCAGGGCCGAAGACAAATTCATCTGCACCCCCACCGCCGGTCATCCGGTCTATTCTGCCGCCATGTGAGATGAGGCGCTCGTCTGCCACGGTTCCGGTCAGCACGTCGTTGTCCCCCGTCCCGAGGACCTCGATCGGCCTGACGCCCTCATCTACATCCTTTACTGCGACGTTGAAGAGTGCACTGCTCAACGCACCCCTAGTGTCAAAGGCCGATACCTCGACTTCGTAGATATTGTCGCCAGAGGTACCACCAACATCTAATGGCGCTTCAAAATCCGGAGCAACGAGGAAGCTGAGTTCGCCGTCTTCCGTAATGTCGAAGAGGTCGGCATCCGCGCCGCCCGAGATGGCAAAGTCTAAATCGTGGTCTTCGACGTCAGAAGCGATTATCTTACCGACAGTTGTCTGTTCTTCGTCGACCGCGAAGTTGGAGATTTCGATCACCGGCGCGTCGTTAACCGCATCGACAGTGACGGTAACCGATGACGACCTGACGCCGCCATGTCCGTCGTAGGCTGTGTAAATAAAGCTGTCGGTGCCGAAGAAATGGAGATTAGGAGTATAAGATACTGTTCCGTCGAGGTTTATTGATGTAGTTCCGTTCGAAGCCGCGCCGACCACCGACACGCTCAACGTGTCGCCATCGACATCTGTGTCATTTACCACCACGTCGATATTAACCGAGATGTCCTCCTTCGTCGTCACCGTGTCTGCGGTCAGGACAGGATTGTCGTTCACATAGTTGACTGTGATCGAGACCGTGGCCGTATCAGTGAACGACCCATCCGACACTGTGTAGGTAAAGCTATCGGAGCCGTTAAAGTCCGGTGCGGCGGTGTAATCAAAGGTACCGTCGTTGTTCAGCAGTAGTATGCCGTTGGACACATCGCTGAGTAGGCTCACCGTTAGGATAGCGCCTTGGCCATTGATATCGTTATCCAAGACATCGCCCGAGAGTTTTACATCCTCGTCCGTGATGAAGCTATCGTCCACACCCACCGGCGGGGGTGTTTCGTCTTCGGGCTCTTCTGGTTCCTCCGGAAACCGGTCTCCGATCTCAAGCACCGATCCTGCAGGCGGGGTGGTCATCGAGAAGTAATCGATCTCCCCTTCGGCGCTGCGCCCCCGGCCCTCTCCCAAGGTGAGGTCGTATTGCGACCCCGAGATGGTGCCTTCGACGTCGGTCCGGCCGAGTTCCTCGCCGTCCAGAGACAAGCGCATCTGCCCCGCATGGCTGTCGAAATCGACCGCGATGTCAGCCCATTCGCCCTTCTCAAGAAGGTTACCCTCGGTGCGGATCTCGTAAACGTCGGCATCGGTCTCGATTTTGAGCCATAGCCCCTTCTCGTCTGTCACCCGCAGATCGACCGCCTTGAGCCATTTCACCAGCCAGCCGTTTTTTTCGAACGCGTCCGGTTTGAATGAGACGTCCATGGACAGGGTATGAAGCGTCTCGAACTCTGGGTTTCCGCGGGTCACCTCGAAAACACTGTCGCCATCCAGAGTGAACACGCCCTTCTTGGAGAACGCTTCGCCATTGGGATCGACAATCTCGACACCGTCGCCAAAGGTTTCGGAACGGGCGAAATCCGCCTCGAACAGGCCGTTTCCGCGGATGTCGACGGATCTCGTGGCGCTGTCGGAACTGCCATCAGGCGCAAGGACATCGAGCGTGACCTCGTGCAGCCCCGGCGTGTCGAAAGTTACCGTGACCTCCAGGCCCTCCAGGACGGTGCCATCGGCCAAGGTCCAGAAGACTTGTGCAGTCTCGGGATCAACCAGTTGTCCATCCACAGTCGAATAGCGGGCCGACAACTCCACCGCTGCGCGGTCCTCGAGACTGGGCTGCTGGGAGATCACGGCGTTCACCGGGGCCTCGCTGGGCGTCCAAGTGCTGGCCTCAGCGCCAGAGACCCCGTTGAGTGGGCTATCGGGCCGGAATTGCAAGTCGTAGACGTCCGTCTGGCCATCGGCGGCAAGGCCGATCACATGGGCATAGGCATAATTCGGCGCACTCGGATTATCGTAGTCCAGAAAGTAATTGGTCTCGGCCTGGTCCTCGGTTTCGATCCGGACCAAGTGAGCGACATTGCCAGCGGTCTCGACTTCCAAGCTGTTGCGTACCAAGATCCAGGGAGGGTTGGAGGCCGGTACGGCATCAGCCGTCTGGGACAGCACGGCGCCCTCGTTCCAAAGCACCGAATTGTTGGCAACCTCGACCCCTTGGTATCCGATGATCCCGATGCCATTAGACATGCCCGAATGGATGACATTGTCCGTGATCGTCAGGTTTTGACCATAAACTCCCTCCAAAGGGTCTCCCGCGTCATCGAAGGCCTCGTTCTGTACGAGAATGCCCTGAGCAGCGGAGCCTTCGCCCGCATTGAGCAGGTTACCGGTAATCGTCAGGTCGGTGTTGGTCATCCCCTCTGGGAACCCGGTCCAGAACTGGATCATGTCTGGGTGGTTGTACTCGTTGGTCGCACCCAAGAAATCATGGATGTGATTGTCCGAGACCAGAACATTGTTCACGCCGCCGCCGCGAATACCGTCCCCCTGCAAGGCGGAGATGTCGTTGCCGGTTACGATCGTATCGCGTACCCCTGCCAAACTGATACCGTGGTAGTAATTCGAGATCGTGCTGTCGGCGAATAGAACGTCCGAGGCATTGCGCAGATAGACGGCATCCTCGGCCTTCACGGTGTCGTCATCGAAGCCGAGGGGGGCTTCGGCAGTGCTGGTCATGGTCAGATCGACGAATTGCAGATGCGCTCCGGACTTTACATAGATGTCATGGAGATGGCCTGACCGCTCGAATCCGTAATCCCCGCTATCGATCGTCACATCGGTCAGGCTGAGATAGACACTGTTGTCGATATAGACCTGCTTTAATTGCGCGGGGTTGTTCGAGTCTTGGGAGGTGATCAGAACCGCGCTCTCGGCACTATCGCCGAGGTTGCGCGCATCCAATCGGTAGGGACCAGCCTCACCCGAGAGCAGAACCGTACCCCCGGTCGTGCCAGCAAGCTCCGCCACAGCGGCATTGAGTTCTTCTGTGCTGGAAACAAGGATGGTGGCGTTTTGATGGGCAGTGTAATCCTTGAAGTAGGAGGAACCTGACATGAGCGGTGAGACCTTTTCGGTACAGTGTGGCCTTGCTAATGTCGTGGGTTGATACTTACAGGCGGTTAATGAAATTAAACAGCATATTTTTTCTTTGAGAGAAATAGACTGAAATTTTAAATAAAATATACTTGAGTTTATCTTTGGGTGAGAATACGGGGCTTGAGCGGATGTTCGATTATAAAGCCTAGGGTCAGGACGCATTGAATTTCGCTGCGCTGCGTGATTCACGGCTCGGAAAACGGAGCGGTGACATGAGTGACCTTTACTGGCTGACCGACGAGCAGATGGCCAAGCTTTCCCCTTTCTTCCCGAAATCGCACGGCAAGCCTCGCGTTCACTGCCCGGCAGGGTATTGCGCAGCAATGTCCCGAGAGGGGATGATCGGCGTGTGTTGAGCGGGATTATCTTGATCAATGGCAATGGCTTGCGTTGGCGCGACGCTCCTGCCGCCTATGGTCCACACAAGACGCTTTACAGCCGCTGGAAGCGTTGGAGCGAGAAAGGCATCTTTGCGCGGATGATGACCGATCTCGCTGCGGCGCACGGCGAACAGAAGACTGTGATGATCGACGCGACATACCTCAAGGCACATCGAACTGCGACCAGCATGGCCGCTAAAAAAGGGGGCGTGGTCGCCTGATCCACTGCCCGTCAGGCGATTGCGAGGCAATCTGCCGAGAGGGGGTCGCACCAAGGGCGGCATGAACACCAAGCTGCACGCAATCTGTGAAAGCCAGGGAAGACCAATCGATCTGTTTGTCACCGCCGGACAGGTCAGCGATTATATCGGCGCACGGGCACTGCTCAGCGGCCTGCCAAACGTCAAATGACTGCTCGGAGATCGTGGTTATGACACTGACTGGTTCCGAGAAGCGTTGAAAGACAAAGGGATACGCGCCTGTATCCCGGGTCGAAAGCAGCGAAAGACGACGGTCAAATACGACAAGCGCCGATACAAACGGCGCAACCGAATCGAGATTATGTTTGGCAGGCTCAAGGATTGGAGACGCGTCGCGACACACTATGACCGCTGTCCCGGGGTCTTCCTCTCAGCCATCGCACTCGCTGCTGTCGTGATCTACTGGTTATGAAGCCTGACCCTAGGTGTTCAGTCCCGGCATCTGGTGGATCGGATTGAGGATGAATCGATCTGGCTCTGATGTCCAGATTTTGCAGATGTATTCATATGGCGTGAGGCCGCTCAGCGTCTTCAATCTGCGTGCGAAGTTATACGCATCTAAGAAGTCGGCGAGGTGGCTGCGAAGCTGATCATGGCTGGCGTAGTGATACCTTTTGACCGTCGCATCCTTGATCGTGCGGTTCATCCGTTGCACCTGACCGTTAGTCCATGGATGGTTCGGTTTGGTTAGTCGGTGTTCAATCTCATTTGCTTCGCAGATCATGTCGAAGCGCATAGGCCGGGAATAGGCTGTATTCCGGTTCCTGGGCTGTTCCGCGAACTGGATGCTGTTGTCAGTGAGGATGGTGTGGATCTTGTACGGCACAGCTTCCAGCAGGTGTTCAAGGAACTCCCAGGCCGTTTTGCGATTTGCTTTGTCGACCAATTGCGCAACAGCGAACTTGCTCGTGCGGTCAATGGCTACAAAGAGATGCAGTTTGCCTTCCTCGGTTCTCACCTCAGCAAGGTCGATGTGGAAAATAGCCGATGGGGTAGCGCTTGAACTTCTGCCGTTTCGGCTTGTCACCCTCGACATCCGGAAGACGCGAAATGCCATGCCGCTGAAAACAACGATGCGGAGAAGAGCGGGTCAGATGCGGGATGGACGGCTGCAACGCATAAAGGCAATCGTCCAGTGGCAGCAGGGTGTGCCGCCGGAACGCCACAACCATCGCTTCCTCATCCTCGTTCAGAACAGTAGAGCGCGGCTTTTGGGGGCCGGTCTTCAGGTCCTCGACAGTCTGCCGCTTGCGCCATTTGGCAACTGTCTTGGGATTGATCCCAAGCTCCCGGATCAGCTCCGCGATCGAAGCCTGCGATCGCTGTATTGCTGCTCGGACCGCGTGCGTGGTCGTGGCGCTCACGTGACGAACTTGTCCCATAGTGCTTCCTTCCATTCCAACGAAAGGATCACACCATCAAACCGTGGGATCAAGCACCTACAATGTATGAGCTTCTAACACAAAATTAACTGAAGGCATCGTATAAAAATCTCCTAAACTTTTGGACGAACACAGATGCAGCACTGGGCACAAACCATCTTGGACGACTCTTTCTGGCTTACCGCACCGCCCCCTGAACACGTACGGAATGGCCTAGAGCGACTTGTGCGATTGGTCGAAGGGAGTACGCATCATGTTTTTCGCTCGAAAGAAATTGAGCAACTCGCAGACAATTTAGCAGAAGTTGAGGATATGGAAGAGTTTGCGCAACTTTTGTCACAACTCACTATTGAAACAGGCTTTCAAAATTATATGATTTTTATTATTCGAGAAGCACAAGGATTGACAAGCAAAGCCCGAATCTTAACGTCATTAAAGGAGCAATGGATAAAAAAATATCAGGCGGGTGGTTATCAATTCATAGATCCTGTTATGCTGAAGGCTCATTCAAGCGATGGATATTTCGACTTTTCAGAAACAGAAGCGTCAGGGCCTCTGGTAGAAAGCTTCTGGCAGGATGCAGAGAATCATAATGTTGGTCGTAATGGGATTTGTTTTGCTACCACCAGACAGAATGGACTAAGAATCGGCCTGTCATTGTATTCAGTAAGTAATAAAGAAAAAGTCCATGAGATAAAGCGATTGCATGGATATGATCTTTACCATATAAGTGAAATAGTTTTCGATAGCTTCTCATTTCTTTCTTCCGGCCCATCCATTCCAGAAGGAGTGCTCAATATCGACGAAATAAGGTTTTTGAGAAATCTTGCGATTTCTTCAAACCCTAGCGATCTTTTAAAAGCCAATGCTCGTTGGGGTTCCACTGAGACGATGCAAAAATCTATTAGATTAAAACTCGGAGTTCGATCGGCCTATCAAGCGGTTGCAATTGCCGCCTCGAAAGGTTGGTTCAATTCACTACCCTACGATAAAAACGATATCATAAGTACTCCCAGAGCTCTGAATGGCATTCAAGATTTCGAGCCAGTCGAAGCAGAATGAATGAGCTTTTTAGGTATTTGATCCCATGGTTTGATGGTGTG